>CAIYYE010000535.1 GCA_903930395.1 uncultured beta proteobacterium | reverse complement strand
TAGGCGCCCAGCCCCAGCTTGAGGATGGGCAGGCAGGCCTGGGCGGCAATGGAGACACAGATTTCGTCAGTCAATTCGAGGCCGTGGGCGGTGCTGAATTCCTTTTCGGCGAGAAAGCCTTCAGCCAGCGTCTTGAGCTGCCTTTGTTCGTCGACCGTCAGCGCGTCGATAAAGGGCAGCGAAACGACGATTGTCGCCCACAGTTGGTCGGGAATGTGTGCTGGTTTCTTGCTGCGGAAGCGGTCGAGCAGGCTTCTCATCGTTTCATGGTCAGCCAGATGCCCGTGAAGATCAGGCCGATGCCGAGATAGTGGTACCAGAAGGGGATTTCACTGAGGAACAGAAACGACAGCAGCGTCCCGAAGACCGGCATGAGGTGGATGAACAGACTGGCCTTGTTGGCACCGACTTCGGCGACACCCTTGTTGTAGAAGATGTAGCCGAGGAAGCTCGGGAAAATCCCGACGTAGGCCAGCGCACTCAAGGAGCCGAGGTGCAGGTTGACGTGCCGTCCCTGCATCAGTTCCCAGGCATAGGCCGGGGCCAGCGCGGCGAGGCCGATGACGGTCGTTGCGCCGAGCATGAGCATGGGGTGCACCCCGGCCGGGCGCCAGGCCAGGGCGACGGTGTAGATGGCCCAGTCGAGCACGGCGACGAGCATCCAGACGTCACCAATATTGAGATTGAGATGGGCCAGCACGGCGAGGTCACCGCGCGAGACGATGGTCAGCGCGCCGCACAGCGAAATGATCACGCCGATACCCTCGACTGGGCGCAAGTGCTTGCCGAGAAAGGCCCAGGAAATGGCGATGGTGGCGATCGGGACAAAGGAATTGAGCAGCGCCGCATTGGTCGCGCTGGTGTCCTGCAGGGCGATGTAGGCAAAGGTGTTGTAGCCGCCGACGCCAAGCAGGCCGAGTACCATCAGCGGCTTCCAGCCCTGCTTGAGCAGGGGCCACTGGGATTTGAGGTGGGGCAGGGCGAGCGGCAGGATCAGAATGAAGGCGACGACCCAGCGCCAGAAAGCCATGGTCAGCGGCGGCACATCGCCGCGGATGCCGCGGCCGACGACCATGTTCCCGGACCAGAAAAGGACAGTCAGGATGAGCAGGAGATAGGGGTTGGCGAACAGCTTCGTCATCATCGTCGGATTATGCCTGAACAGTCGGCAGATCGACCTGTGGCATGGCGTTCAGGCCAATTTGACGCGCGCTGCGCCGCCTCCTGATGATCGGACATATAATTGCATTCATGGTTTCCGTCGTCCATTCTGTCGCCTCGCTGAGCGACTTCGATCAGTTCCTCGCTACCCTGGCCGAGGGCTTGCCCGCGGGTGATGCGGAACGTCTCAAATCGGCTGTCGAGTTCGCCTGGACGACCTATGGCGAACGCAAGCTGGGCAGTGGCGAGCGCATCTGGTCGCACGCGCTGGGCATGGCGGTCATCATTGCCGGCCTCCGGCTCGATGTGGAGTCGCGCATTGCCGCGCTGCTCTTCGCCATTCC
>CAIYYE010000534.1 GCA_903930395.1 uncultured beta proteobacterium | reverse complement strand
GAAGTTGCCCTGGCCGTCGACCAGCATGTAGCGCAGGGAGAAATTCTGCGCCATGCGAACGATGGTGTCGTAAACAGCCGTGTCGCCGTGCGGGTGGTATTTACCGATGACGTCACCGACGATACGCGCCGATTTCTTGTACGCCTTGTTCCAGTCGTTGTTCAGTTCGTGCATCGCGAACAGGACCCGGCGATGCACCGGCTTGAGGCCGTCCCGCGCATCCGGCAGAGCCCGGCCGACGATCACGCTCATCGCGTAATCGAGATAGGAACGCCGCATCTCGTCTTCGAGGCTGATCGGCAATGTTTCTTTGGCGAATTGGTCCATGTCTCACTTCGCACCGCTTGCGCGATGCCTTATTAGTTGATTCAAGCGTAATTTGCTATTTTAACACGCTGCGTTCACCGGATAGACCCCGTTTTACATGACCACAACACCCCAAGTTATCGACCTGCTCATCGACGCCCGCTGGATCGCCCCGGTCGACGCCGATGGCCTGCTGACCAACCATGCCGTTGCCGTCGACAAGGGCCGCATCGTCGCCGTTCTGCCCAGTGGCGAAGCCCACGCCCGCTATGCACCGGGCGAGAAGGTCAGCCTGCCCGATCACATCCTGATTCCCGGCCTGATCAACCTGCACACCCACGCCGCGATGAGCCTCATGCGCGGCCTGGCTGACGACCTGCCGCTCATGGCGTGGCTGCAAAACCACATCTGGCCTGCCGAAGCCGCACACATGTCGGCGCAGTTCGTCCTCGACGGCACGCGTCTCGCCTGCGCCGAAATGCTCAGGGGCGGCATCACCTGCTTCAACGACATGTATTTTTTCCCCGATGCCGCCGCTACTGCCGCCGCGGAGTACGGCATGCGCGCCATGCTCGGCATCACGACCCTGGAATTCCCGACCCCCTATGCCAGCGATGCCGACGACTACCTCAACAAGGGCCTGGCCGTTCGCGAACTGTGGCGCGACAACCCGTTGATCGGCTTCTGCCTGGCCCCGCACGCCCCCTACACGGTAGCCAACAGCAGCTTCGAGCGGATATTGACGCTTGCGGCGCAACTCAACCTGCCCGTGCATTGCCATATCCACGAAACCCAGCATGAAATCGAGGAAAGCCTCAAGCAGCACCAGCGTCGCCCGCTAGAGCGCCTGCACCAACTCGGCCAGCTTGGCCCCAACTTCATCGGGGTACACGCCGTCCATCTGAATGAAGACGACTTGCAACTGCTCGCCACCACCGGCTGCAACATTGCCCACTGCCCCACGTCCAATCTCAAACTGGCCAGCGGTTTTGCCCCTGTGGCGCGGATGCGACAATTGGGCATCAATGTCGGACTGGGCACCGATGGCGCTGCCAGCAACAATCGCCTCGACCTGTTCGGCGAAATGCGCCTGGCCTCGCTGTTGGCCAAGGGCCTGACCGGCGATGCCAGCGCCCTGCCGGCCACCGAAGTTCTCCGCATGGCAACGCTCAACGCGGCCAATGCATTGGGCCTGGGTCAGGAAATCGGCTCGATCACTGTCGGCAAATCAGCCGATCTCTGCGCGGTCGATCTCGGCAGCCTCGACATGCGCCCCTGTTTCGATCCGCTATCGCATCTCGTCAATGTTGCCGGGCGCGAATGCGTCAGTCACGTCTGGGTGGCCGGAAAGTGTTGCGTAGACCACAAAACTTTACGCGACAAGGACCAAAAGCACTTGGAATCAAGCATTGCACTATGGCAAAATAGCTTGGAATTCCGCCGGTAGAGCGAAGTTTTGCCGTAGTGCGGGTTAAAAGATTTCCAAATTTTCTTCAACGAGGGAAAACAATGATCAAGAATATCGCCAAGAAATCTCTGGTTCTGGCCCTGCTGGCCGGTGTCGGTTTTACTGCTGTTGCGCAAGAGCGCGTTTACCTGATCGACCAGCGTGACGTCGTCGCCAAGTCCGGTTTCGGCCTGTGCTGGCGTGATGGCTACTGGACCCCGGCT
>CAIYYE010000533.1 GCA_903930395.1 uncultured beta proteobacterium | reverse complement strand
CGAGTCGACGGCCGTCAGCGTACGGTAGGTGTCTTCCGAAAAGTCCTCGTGGCCCGGCGTGTCGAGCAGGTTGACCATGCATTCGCGGTAGGGGAACTGCATGACCGACGAGGTAACCGAAATGCCGCGCTGCTTTTCGAGCTCCATCCAGTCCGAGGTCGCATGGCGCGAGGCCTTGCGGGCGCGCACTTCGCCGGCGACCTGGATGGCGCCGCCGAACCACAGCAGCTTTTCGGTCAGCGTCGTTTTACCGGCGTCGGGGTGGGAGATGATCGCAAAGGTGCGACGACGGGCAATTTCGGTATCGAGGGGAGTCACGGCAGGGCTTGGAAATGCAGAAAGGCCGTCATTATACCTTTGCCACCTGTCGAACGCCGGGGCTTACGCAGCGGGCAGCACCTGCCGATACAGGGCGCGGCTGGCGTAGGCCATCCACGGCAGGGTCAGGGGCAGCAAGGGCAACACGAGGATGCTGCCGATGATGCTGGCCGAGAGCAAAAATGCCCAGATGATGGCCGGCACGAAATTGGCGAATACGATGCGGACGCTGAGCACCACGGACTCGACCAGCCCAGCCCGGCGCTCGCAGAGCAAGGGCACGGAAAATGCAGCGACGGCATAAAGCAGGAGGGCCACCACAAAGCCGGAAACCCCGGCCCAGCGCACGAAGGAGAGTACGTTGGCGTTGGCCGGCAGAAGATTGTCGAGCCAGACCGGCGTGGCGCCGACCATGTAGGCATAGAGAATCGCCGCGTCGGTGATGAAGATCATGAAAAGCAGCGCACAAACCAGGGCCAGCGCCCAGAGTGCCCGCGACGCCCGGACAAAGCCGCTGACGATGCTGGCGACGCCGGCCCGCTGAGCGGCCTCCAGCGCGCCGGCAATACCGAAAAAGCCGGCCAGGATGATCGGCCCGACCAGCATGAACGCGCCGGCTGCGGCGATGATGAAAGGCGTCCAGCCCAGGGCCAGCAGGCTGCCCATGATGAGCAGGCCGGCCAGCGTGAAAATCAGCGCGTAGGTAACGCTGATGCCGCGCGTCGCGCCGGCCACGCGCCAGCCTTCAGCCAGCGCGCGGTGCAAGGCGCCCAGGGTCATCGGGGAAAGTGTCATCGCTCATCCTGTCGAAAACAGCCATCCCGACTGGACGGCTGCGTTGCTGACCGAGACTAGCGAAAAGAGACCCCGCCCGCTCCAATGCAAATCAAATTTACCGGCGCGCCGGATGCCGAATGATCAGACGACAACCAGCGTCTGTCGTCCGTACCACTCCTCGCCGGCCGGCAGATCGATCGGCCGGGTGGCGGCCGCCTCGACACAGAGCATGTGACGCCAGCCATTGGCCGGCATGTCTTTCAGCTCGGCACAACGCTCGACAAAGGGATTCCACACGACGACATCCGGAAAACCCTGATTCTGCATGGCCAGGGTCTGCTTGCCGGAGTGCAGCAGTTGCGGCCGCTTGGCGTTGAAGTAGACGCAGTCGACTTCGCGGTCCACCGTCAGTTCCGGGCGCGTCTCCAGGGCGTTCCCGGCATCGCTCAGGGAATCGCAGTATTCCAGCCCTTTCAGCCCTTCGAGCACAGCCTCTTCAACCTGGGCCACGCGCAGGTAGGAGTGCAGCGCCGCGGTAAACGAAAGCGCCGTGCCGCCGGTATTGGTGATGCACAACTCCATGTCGATCCGGTCCGCTTCGAGCATCAATGACAGTTCGGCATGAAAGGCATGCGGCCAGATGGCCAGGGTGGCGTCATCGCTGCTGATTTCCATCGTCACCAGCGCAAAATCGTCGCCGGCACGCTCGGTGCAGACCGACCACGCGCGGGTCCGCACGAAGCCATGCTTGGGCAGATCGCCGAGTTCGGCAAATTGCGGAAAGCAGACCGGCACACCGCCGCGCATGGCGACGCTGCCATCAAAAACAGCCTTGTCGGACAGGAACAGACGTTCTTTGCCATCGGGCGGCACCCAGGACAAGACCTGCGCGCCCAGCTTGCTGATGATGGCGCTGGCGCCACGCGGGCCGTTCAGGCGCAGGGCTTCGATACCGTTAAAAGAGATGGCTTCAATGGAGGGTTTCATGGGTGTTCGGAATCACATAAAGGTGGGGGCGGACATGCAGGAACTCGATGTCGTGGCCGAGCATGGTAACGCTGCCCGAGCGCCGGTTGTCCCCGGTGTCGCTGTATTCGAAGGAATAAACGCGGCGCAGCTTGAGGCGCCCTTCATCGTCGCGCGCCAGACGCATGCCCTGCCCGACCACGGTTTCGTCGAGAAACTGCAGCCCCTCTTCCTGACAGGCATTACGGGCGGCATTGATGCCGATTTCGCGGGTTTTCAGGCTGTCCAGCCAAAACCAGAGACCGGCGACAAGGAGGATAAGCAGCAGCAATTCAGTCAGATTCATCGGTCAAGTATACGTAAAGTGGAAATACTGCACAGAAATTCCCATAAAATAGCCGGACAATCCAGATGTCAATACTTTTGCCGTGATCATGGAATCTCCCCTGCAGGTACTTCGCGAATTTTTTCCGTTTGGGCAAGCCAGTGCCGAACAGAAAAGTGCGGCTGCCGTGCGCGGATTGCTCGACACGGTCGTCGGGCTTTCGCCGCAGGAGACCATCGCCAGGCTGGCCAGCAGCGTCCTGCCCAGCATCAGCGGGCAAGCCAATCTGCACATGCGCTTCAAGCTGCTCGAAGACGTCCGGCTGGAAGCGGAAGATGCCCTGCCTGCACTCGAAAAGCTCATCAGTCAGGCCGTCCTGCCCCTGCCGATCAATGCCGCCACCTCGGCCCTGAACGCCGACAACCTTCTCAAGGGCCTGGCCCTCGCCTATGCGAGCATTGCCCGCAGCATCAACGGCGGCCATCCCGGCGGCGGCTTGAGCCACCTCTTCCATCGCAGCGTTCAGCGCGCCATGGCCATGATCGCCCGACGCCAGCTGCTCGCCTACCGCGCCTATGCCACGCCCTCGGCGAGTTCCTGGCATACCCTGCACGAGCTCTACCAGCTGGTTCGCGGCCAGCGCACCAGTCCGCTCAACGGCGAGACGGCACCGATCGAACACGAATACCTCGGCGCCCTGCTTTTCGCCTATCTCGAACCGACCAAACTGCCCCGCACAGAACTCGAAACGATCAATATCTGCACGCGGCAACTGGCGGCCTATGCACAGGTCGCCGAAGTGACCCCGGATACCGGCATAGGCATCGTCCAGGCCGACGAGCACGCCTTTCTCGTTCGCCCCGACGAAGGTAATCCCGGCTATCCGCTCATGCGCATACCGGCCGGAACCTCCGTTTTCGGCGGCCTGCTCGTCGATTGCAATCT
>CAIYYE010000532.1 GCA_903930395.1 uncultured beta proteobacterium | reverse complement strand
GGCCGCCTGGTGAATGACGTCGGTGAGCCGGTCCTGGGCCCGAAGCTGGTCGGTGATGTCGAGCCACTCGCCGACCGAACCCAGGCGTTCTCCCTGCTCGTTGAGCACCGGTGTGGTTACCACCCGGTATTTCTTGTCTGCAAGTTCCAGTTGGGACTGGATGGAAGCGCTCAGGCCGTTAAGTTGCGTTATGGCTGCTGCCGGGTCGGGATAGAAGCGGCCGATGCTGCTCCCTACAATGTGTTCGGGGTCGAACGACGGATCGTTTTTGCGGAGTGCGGGCGCCAGGCGCTCCAGCGTGTTCTGAAGCGCATGATTGACATACAGTATCCGCCCTTCGTTGTCGGCAATCCGGACATTGGTGGTGACATTGTCGAGACCGATCTTGATGCGCGTCATCTGGTCCGACAGTCGCTTGGCTTCGGTGACTTCGAAGCCCTGACGTGTCTGCATGCTTTCCAGGCCATGGAGGACCTGACCCAGTTCATCGTTGGCGGAAACATCAATCCGGCTGTTGTAGTTGCCGGTGGAAAGCGTGCGCAAGGTATCGAGGACAGCGGCCAGCCGCCGGGTCAGCACGGTGCGGGAGACCCAGACCATGACGACGAGTAGTGCGCCTGCCATGATCAGGCCGGCGAGCGAAAGGCTGCGGTAGAGTTGCTTCGATATGCCATCGAATTCGTCTTGATAGGTGCCGCCGCTGATCAGCAGCTTCCACTTCGGCATGGTTTCGAAGGCCGCCACCTTGAGGCGCTCGTTCGTCTCGCCCAACTCGGTGTTGATCCATGGATAGGTGATGACGCCGGATTCACGGTCGAGCATTTCCCGGATGAATTCCCGTCCCGAGGCATCCCTGGCATCAAGAATATTGCTGCCTTCCTTGGCCGGATGGATGAACAGGTCGCCCCGGCGTTTTCCCGGCTGGGCATCGATCACGTAGACGTAACCGGTGTCGCCAATCTTGTTGTTCTTGACCCGCTCCCGCATCGTGCTCATTTCCTGGGTGATGAAATAGCCGACGCCAAAGGCACCGATCACCTTGCCGGCTTCATCCTTGACCGGCTTCAGGGCCGAAATCCGGTCTTTCCCCTGGCTGCTGGTTCGTCCGATATAGGTTTCACCGGCCAGGAGCGTGGCTGTCGCCGGGCCGACCTTGTCGAGAACAGTGTTGATGACCCGCTCGCCTTTGTCGTTTTTCTGGGAGGTCGCGATGCGGACAAATTCGTCGCCACGCCTGACCAGCAAGGTTGCAGTCGGCCCCTTGGTGATCCCGGCAAAGGCATCCTCTTCATCGTGATGCCCGTTGACCACGAGCTTGTTGTGTTTGAGAACAGGCGTCCCGCCGTCGCCAAGTTCAACGGAAAATGTACCGGGATAGCGTGCGGCATAGAACTCCAGCAGGCGGGTCGCCTCGCGCTCCAGCGCATCAAGCGTGGTTTCCATCATGGCGCGCACGAGATGAACCTCTTGCGCCAGATCCTGCTCTGCCTTCTGGCGCAGGATGTGGCTGATCTGCTGGCCAGCCAGCAGGGCCGTGATGGCAATGATCAGGATCAGGATGGAGAGGCTGGGGATCAGGAATTGCAGCGCCAGCGGCAGGTTCGAGAGCCGATGCTGCAGGCGGGCAATGAGCCCGCCACGGACAATTTTGCCGTGCCGGATTTTTCGTCCGGCCGACCGGCCTTCGCGCATGGCCTCGTAGGCAGCCTCAGCCGCCTCGACTTGCTCCACTGTCGGTGTGCGTCGAACCGACAGGTAGCCGGTAACCTGATCGCCCTCCCAGATCGGTGTGATGTGCGCTTCCACCCAGTAGTGGTCGCCATTCCGGCAT
>CAIYYE010000531.1 GCA_903930395.1 uncultured beta proteobacterium | reverse complement strand
GGCGTCGACGATGCGTTCGAGCATGATTTCGACCTGCCCGCCGGTGTCCTTCTTGCCGAAAAAGCGTGCCTTGATGACGCGCGTGTCGTTGAAGACGAGCAGGTCGCCGGCCTTGAGCAAACCTGGCAGGTCGGCAAAGCTGCGGTCTACGATTTGCCCGCCATTAACGTGCAGCAGGCGGCTGCCCCGGCGCTCGGCGGCGGGATGCTGGGCAATCAGTTCGGGCGGGAGGGGGAAGTCGAAGTCGTCGACGGTCAACGACATGGGCGGAATCCGTTTTGATGAATGCAGCGGGCAGGAAATTGGCCTGCGTGACCAAGGGCTTGCGCCACGAAAGGGGCCACATTCTATCACCGGGACAATTTATTCTCCGAGCCGCCTCCCCGGCCATGTTTTCGGTGGACAAAAAAAGCCCCGCCAGCGGACGGGGCCTGGTTCATGCGCTGCCTTGCCGTTGCTCAGGATCAGCCTTTCTTGCTCTTGGCGCGCATGCCGGCTGCCTTGGCATCAGCTTCGCTCATGTAGGAACCGGCCTTGGTCTTGCCGTAAAACTTGGTGTCCGGACAGTGATAAACCTTCGACCCGGCGTTGGCCCAGACCTTGCCATTGCCGCCGCCCGGTGCCGCAGTTTCCGGGGTCTGGAAGGCTTTTTTCTTGGCCGGGGGTGGCGTCGCTGTGGCCGGTGTTTCGGCCAGGGCGTGTGCACCGATGAGGAGGCCGCAGCCCAGCGCAATGGATTTCAGTAGTGTTTTCATACATTCCCTTCAAGTGATTGAACCTGGAATCTATTTCGATGGCGAAATGCCATCGGTATAAACACTATCATTGGCGGGTGCCAGCCGGCACCTGTATGGGGTGGTCCAGTTTGAAAAGAATTGTAGCGGCGGCCTAGTTCTTTTCCTCGTCACTGCCTGCCACGGCCTTGACGCCGGCAGCAGCCACATCGACAGTCGTCCCGACGACCGTGGCGCCAACTTTGACCGTCGTCGAGACCACGGTAATGGCGGCATCCGCCACGCTCACAATGGCGCAGCCGGAAACCGAGGAAACAAGAAAAGCGACAAGGAGGATGGCGCGCATAGATTGAGCGAGGTGGGTCATGCGAAAAATGAGGCGCCGGAAAGCAAAAAGCCAAACCTGACTGGTTTGGCTCAATGCGCACTTCTTAATTGGTGCCCCGGGCCGGACTCGAACCGGCACACCTTTCGGCGGCGGATTTTGAATCCGCTGCGTCTACCGATTCCGCCACCGGGGCGATCGGAGCGCGGATTATCCATGAATCACTACTTCGATTCAAGCGTATCGCTGCACGGGAAGGCTTTGGCCAGTGCGCCGGCGACCAGTGTGGATGGGCCGACGGTGGTTCTCGGCGGGACGCGTTCGACATGGATGACGACGGCGCGGACCAGTCGCAAGGAGAGGTCCGGGTCGTTGGGCAGGCAGAAGGCGTTGAGTTTTACCCCGACTTTGCCGGCCAGGTATTCGCTGATCGCGTAGCTGTCGGCGAAGCCGGCGACGTAGGCAATGCAGCGGGCGCTGCGAATGGACTGGAAGGGGTCGCTGCTTTTTTGCCCGGCGTACATCTCTTCGGCAATCTGGCAGTCGCCGCGCAACTCGTCGGCCGTGTAGGCGTGGGCCTGTGTGGCAAGGAGCGGGGAGCAGAGTGCGGCGAGCAGCCAGAGGATTTTCATTGTTTCTCGAACCAGTTGAGTTTTTCGTGCAGGCCGACGACGCTGCCGACGACGATCAGCGCCGGCGGCTTGATGCCGGATTCGGCGATGCGCTGCGGCAGTGTACCCAGTGTGGCGAGGATTGTCTGCTGGTCGGCCTGCGTGCCGTTGCGGACGACTGCGGCGGGGGTCAGTGAGGGCAGGCCGTGGTTGATCATCTGGCGGCAGATTTCGCCTACGGCACCGATGCCCATGTAGAAGACGACGGTCTGCCTGGCGCGGGCGAGGGCTGTCCAGTCGAGATTGACCGTGCCGTCCTTGAGATGGCCCGTGACGAAGGTGACGGACTGGGCGTGGTCGCGGTGGGTCAGCGGGAAACCGGCATAGGCCGCGCAACCGGCAGCAGCGGTAACGCCGGGGACGACTTCGAAGGGAATGCCGGAGGCGACCAGGGTTTCGAGTTCTTCGCCGCCACGGCCGAAGATGAAGGGATCGCCACCCTTGAGGCGGACCACCGACAGGCCTTCGCGCGCCAGATCGACGAGGAGCTGGTTGATCGAATCCTGCGGCAGGGTGTGCTTCGAGGCTTCCTTGCCGGCGTAGATGCAGCGGGCATCGGCGCGGGCCAGTTGCATGATGCCGTCGCCGACGAGATGGTCGTAGACAAGCGCATCGGCCGAGGCGATCAGGCGCGCCGCCTTGACCGTCAGCAGATCCGGATCGCCGGGGCCGGCGCCGACCAGCCAGACCTTGCCGGCGTCGAGTGTTTTCAGGTTGTTCATGGTTATCCCTGCCTTTGGGCGGCCATCCTAATGCGGGAGGCGACGCCTGCCAATAGCGGGCGGTCAATGAATGCAGCCACCTACTACCAAAGAACTAATATGGTAGTTAATATGGACTATAAAACATTGAATATAAACAATTTCTTATGGGGAAAAAGCTTGATGGGAATCAAGGATGCAAGGGGGCGGCAGGTTCAACCTTGCACGGCATCGCGTTGAGGGGGTTGGACGCGAAATATTTCGTTCCAGGAGATAAGAGATGAAGAAAACAGTAGTGGGGATGCTTGCACTCAGCGCCATGGCCGTTGCCATGGGTTCCGCCTTTGCCCAGGAAACCGCCAAGGTGGCTCCGAGCATGACGGCTGCAGAAAAAGAAACTGCCAAGAAAATTTACTTCGAACGTTGTGCCGGCTGCCACGGCGTGCTGCGCAAGGGTGCCACCGGCAAGAACCTTGAGCCGCACTGGTCGAAGAAGGACAAGGATGGCAACGTCACCGAAGGCGGCACGCTCAAGCTCGGCCAGAACCGTCTGGAAAAGATCATCGGTTACGGTACCGACGGCGGCATGGTCAACTTCGACGACATCCTGACCAAGGAAGAAATTGCCCTGATGTCGAAGTACATCCAGAACACACCGGATGTACCGCCCG
>CAIYYE010000530.1 GCA_903930395.1 uncultured beta proteobacterium | reverse complement strand
TGCCCTGCTTGACCTGGATGTCCGCCGGCTGGCCGGTGGCCGGATTGCCGCCATCGACCACCACGGAAAGGCTGCCATGGGCCACGGCACAGGGATCAAGCGTCACTTTCTGGTTCATGACCACGGAGCCGGTCCGAGGATTGATGACGACCAGCGCGCTGCCGATAGCCGGCTTTACGTCCAGATTCTCGATACGCCCGAGAAAGGCAACCCGATCATCGATGTCATCCGGCGCGCGCACGGCAATTCGTCGACCATCGACGGCCCGCGCCGTACCCGGCGAGGTCGCCCGGTTGATCGCCTCGACGACGTTCTGGGCGGTGGCGAAATCAGCATTGACCAGTTCAAAATGAACGAAACCGCCTTGCCCGACCGCCGTCTGGATATCGCGCTCGATGGTCGCCCCGGCCGGGATCCTGCCCGCCGAAAGGTGATTCACGGCGATTTTTGAGCCCCCCGAAGAGGCACCCACGCCACCGACCAGCACATTGCCTTGAGCCATGGCGTAAATCTGTCCGTCCGCCCCCTTCAAAGGGGTCATCAGCAAGGTGCCGCCGCGCAGGCTTTTCGCATTGCCCATCGATGAAACAGTGATGTCGATGTTTTGACCCGGCTTGGAAAACGGCGGCATGACGGCGGTGATCATCACCGCAGCGACATTCTTCAACTGCAGCTTGGTCGCCTGCTCGGCTGTCAGATTGACGCCCAGCTGCGACAGCATGTTGCCCATAGCCTGCGTGGTGAAAGGCGTCTGTGTCGTCTGGTCGCCCGTGCTATCCAGGCCGACCACGATGCCATAACCGATCAGCTGGTTGTTGCGGACGCCCTGGATGGAGGCCAGATCCTTGAGGCGTTCGGCCAATGCAGGCTGGCCGCAAAGCGGCAACAGGCAAGCGGTGACAATTGCCGCCTGCCGGAACCAATTGCCGCTAAATATCTTCATGATCGTTCTCCGCCTGAATGTTGCCTAGAATGGCAGTACATTAAGGAAGAATCGTGCCATCCAGCCCATGACCTGGCCGTCGCTGATCTGGCCGGCCGATTTGTACTCGATACGGGCGTCGGCCACTTTCGACGACTCAATCGTATTCGAGAAGTCCACAAAGCTTGGATTGATCACGCCGGAAACGCGGACGAACTCCTGCTCCTCGCCAATCGCCAGTTGCTTTTCACCGGACACCAGCAAATTGCCGTTGGGCATGACATCGATCACAGTCACCGTGATGTTGCCGGTAAAGACGTTATTGTTGGCCGCCGCGCCCTTGCCACTGAAGGCAGTCGAGCTTGTAGCGCCGAGATTGATGCCCGACAGCCCCTTGCCTGGCAAGCCGGCGAGGGCACTGATCGAGGCCTTCTGTGAATTCGACTTGTCGAGCTTGTTGGCATTGGCGGCCGATGCCGTCGTGCTTTCGGTAATCTTGATCGTGATCGTGTCACCGACAAAGCGTGCCCGACGATCTTCAAACAGCGGACGACTGTAACCCGCCTGGAAGATCGCCCCATTCCCGCTGACCGGCTCGGCGCGCATGGCGGGGCGGGCCGTCATCGGCTGATGGACATTGGTCGGCGGCGTCGTTGAGCAGGCGCTCGTCAATACCACCGCCAGCAAGAACAGGCGTTTCATGGTTTCACCTCAAATCTGGGTCAGACGCCCGAGCATCGCATCGGATACCGAGACGACCTTCGAATTCAATTCGTAGGCGCGTTGCGTCTGGATCATGGTGACCAGCTCTTCGGCCACATTGACGTTGGAGGTTTCGACATAGCCCTGGTTGGTAACGCCGGCGCCGTTGGTTCCCGGCGTATTGGGTGTCGGCGTGCCGCTCGCGGCGGTTTCCAGGAAGAGATTCTGGCCCACGGCCTGCAAGCCACCATTGTTGATGAAGGTCGCCAGCTGGATGGAGCCGATCTGCGTCGCGGCGGCCGAGCCAGCCTGGGTAATGGTGACCGTGCCGTCGGTGCCGATCGAGACCGAGGTAGCATTGGCCGGGATCGTGATATTGGGCTGCACCGGATAGCCGTCCGCCGTAACGATCTGGCCCTGGTTGTCTTTCTGGAAGGAGCCGTCCCGCGTATAACCCGTTGTGCCATCCGGCAGAAGTATCTGGAAGAAACCGCCACCCTGAACGGCGACATCCAGCGTGTTGTCCGTTTTCTGGAGATTACCCTGGGTGTAGAGACGGGCCGTTGCCACGGGGCGCGCCCCGGCGCCCAGTTGCAGGCCGGTCGGAATCTGCGATTGCTGCGACGACTGGGCGCCGGGCTGCCGCAGGTTCTGATAGAGCAGATCCTCGAAAACAGCGCGGGAGCGCTTGTAGCCATTGGTGCCGACGTTGGCCAGATTGTTGGCGATGACGTCGAGCTGGGTCTGCTGGGCATCGAGACCGGTTCGGGCAATCCACAGGGAACGGATCATGATTTAGTCCTGTCAGGAATTCAGTGTAAGCAACTGATCGGCGCGCTGGGCGTTGGTATCAGCGGTTTGCAGCATCTTGATCTGCATTTCGAACTGGCGCGAAAGGCTGATCAGATTGACCATCGCATCGGTCACATTGACGTTACTGCCCTCCAGCGTGCCGGAAGCAACCCGTACCGTCGCATCCACCTCGGCCGGCTGGCCGCTGCGCAGGCGAAACAAGCCTTCGGTACCGCGCACCAGATCGGCCTCAGGCGGATTGACCAGCTTCAGGCGCCCGATGGCATTGGCATTGTTCGGCGTACCAAAACTGGGAACCACGGAAATCGTGCCGTCCGGGCCGATTTCAATGTTGTTGTCGGGCGGAATGGTGATCGGACCACCATCGCCGACCACCGGGTAACCGCTCTTGGTCTGCAACACGCCCGTCACATCTACGTCCAGGCTACCAGCCCGGGTATAAGCCTCGCTGCCGTCCGGCATCTGAACGGCTAGCCAGCCACGGCCCTGGACTGAAACATCGAGGTTGCGGCCGGTAAACATCACCGGACCTTCGCTGAACACATCACTGACCGAGGCATCGACGACAAACGCCCGGGTCGGCATTCCTTCACCAAGGACCGGCACGGCGCGGAAGCGATGCTCCTGCGCCTTGAAACCGACCGTGCTGGCATTGGCCAGATTGTTGGCCGTGCCGGCCTGCTGCATGAAGACATGCTTGGCGCCGGTCATTGCGGTGTAGATCAGACGATCCATGGTGTCGTGCTCAGTCGGTCAGTAGCGATTAGCGGATATTGACCAGGGTCTGGAGAATCTGGTCCTGCGTCTTGATCGACTGGGCGCTGGCCTGATAATTCCGCTGCTGGACGATCAGGTTGACCAGTTCGGCCGTCAGGTCGACGTTCGATTCCTCAACGGCCGATGCCTGCAACACACCGAAAATGCCGGTATTCGGATTGCCCGGCGTCGGCTGCCCGGAGTCGCCGGTTTCCGTCCATTGGTTGTTGCCGATGGAGGTCAGACCGTTCGGATTACGGAAGTTGAACAGGGCGACCTGGCCGATATTGCGCACCTGACCGTTGTCGTAGCGGGCCTGGACAATACCGTCCTTGGAAACGCTGATACCGGCCAGATTGCCCGGCGCGAAGCCGTTCTGGGTCAGGTCATTGACGGCGAACGGGCTGCCGAACTGCGTCATGGTCGGAATATTGACCGAGAACAGCAGCGGGCTGGTGGCGCCCGTCGTAACGCCAAACGACTTGGGCAAAACACCGGGAATGGTGGTGGCCGTTGCCGAACCCTGCAGGTAGGTGGCGGTCAGCACACCAGTCGGCGAGAAAACCAGACGATCCGGCACCTCGGTCAAGGCCGTCATCCCGGTCGGCAAATTGCCATCCAGCCGGGTGTATTGCGACCACTCATTGGCCGTTGCCGTCTTTACAAAATAGTAGGACAGGGTATGCGGATTCCCCAGGGAGTCGTACACCGTCATCGCCGTGGAACTGTTGAAGCTGGTCGGCTGCGTCGGATCGAAGGTGGCCAGAACAGGCGGCGTCTGCCGGGAGTCCAGGTTGGCCGTGACCGAAGCCGTCGAGGTCGGGTTCGGCGTACCGGTCACGAAATCGACCTTGAGCTGATCGGTTGGCGGCTGCTGCGGAATGGCGCCGGTCGGGTCGGCCAGAACGCCGAGCAGGCTGCGGTTCTGGTCATTGACGATGAGGCCGTTCTTGTCGAGGTGGAACTGGCCATTCCGGGTGTAGCTCGTGCTGCCGTTCTGCGACATGCCGAAGAAACCGGTGCCGTTGATGGCGATGTCGAGCGGGTTATTGGTCGAGGTGATATTGCCCTGCGTATATTGCTGCAGCACACCACTCAGCGTACTACCGATACCGATCTGCGAACCGCCGCCACCCTGCAGGGAAGCGCCATAGACGTCAGCGAAGTGGGTCGCCGAGGACTTGAAACCGACCGTCGAGGCGTTGGCAATGTTGTTGCCGGCGACGTCAAGTGCCTTGGAGGAAGAAGCCAGGCCGCTCAAACCTTGTTGGAATGCCATGATGTACTCCTTGTCTCAATCTCAGTAAATTTGCTGGACCGCGTTGAAATCAACCAGACCTGTGCCGGGGATTTCAAGCTGGAAGCCGTTCTGTCCTCTGACAAGAGCAGATACCGTGCCAACTTCGAGGGCGGTCGCTGTCACCTTGTTAGCGCCCTGGGTCGCCTGCACGGAGAACTGATAATTGCCGTTGGCCACGCGGTTTCCGTTGGCATCCTTGCCATCCCACGCAAAATCGATGACGCCGGCCTTTTGCGCCCCGAGATCCTGCTGCGCCACCTTGACGCCATTGGCGTCGCTGATCAGGACACTGACCTTGTCGGCATCGCCGTCCAGCTTGATGCCGCCAATGGCCCCCTGATCCACGAGGGGGAGAGAATTGCCGGCGGCAAGGACATTTTTGCCGACCAGCGACGAGGACTGCATGGATAGTGCATCGCTGTAGGACGAGAGCAGCTTCTGCAGCGTGCTGTTGAGACTGTCGATGCCCTTGACGGTATTGATCTGCGCCAGCTGACTGGTGATTTCCGCGTTATCCATGGGATTGAGCGGGTCCTGGTTCTGCATCTGCGTCACCAGCATGGTCATGAAGCGGTCGCCCAGCTGATCCGCCGCGCTGGTTGTCGAGGTCTTGTTCTCGGAAAGCTGCTGCTGGACGGAATTGATGGTGGCAGTGTTGATTGTGTTACTCATGATGCTTCTCCTTATTGACCGATCTGCAAGGTACGCAGCATCATGGTCTTGGCGGTATTCATGACCTCGACGTTCGTCTGGTACGAGCGCGAGGCGGAAATCATGTTGGTCATTTCCTCGACCACATTGACGTTGGGAAAGGACACGTAACCCTTTTCATCGGCGGCCGGATTCTTCGGGTCGTAGACGATGCG
Source organism: uncultured beta proteobacterium (assembly GCA_903930395.1). Lineage (GTDB taxonomy): Bacteria > Pseudomonadota > Gammaproteobacteria > Burkholderiales > Rhodocyclaceae > Azonexus. The sequence continues at coordinate 2,269 of CAIYYE010000530.1, read as the reverse complement.
GGGCGGCGAGGCATCTTCGACAACCTGACGGACGCGAACCCCTTTGGCGATGTCGCCGGCCCCGCCCATCGGCGTCGCCTCGAACACCACCTGCTTGGCCCGGTAAGGCTTGCCGTCCGACGAGACGATACTGTCGGCATTGGCCAGATTGGAAGCCACGGCGTTGAGGCGCATCGACTGCGCTGTCATCGCACTCGAGGACACCTGGAAGACGTTAAACAGGCTCATGCAAACTCTCCTTAACCTTGCGACGAGGCCATCGCGCTGCGCAGCCCCTGGAACTTGTTGCTGATCAACTGGGTGAGAATCTGGTACTGAAGCGCGTTGTCTGTGATCTGGGCGCGCTCGACATCCATATCGACCGTATTGCCATCGACCGCCGACTGGGTCTCGCTGCGATACTGCAGGAGGCCCGGACCGCTCGTACCATTGCCTGCCAGATGGGTCCCGGAAGTCTTCGCCATGCTCAGGGCGCCGGCATCGGCACGACCCGACAGCGCGTTCTGCATGGCCGACTTGAAATCGATATCACGCGCCTTGTAGTTCGGCGTATCCGCATTGGCGATATTGGAGGCCAGCACCTGATGGCGCTGCGAACGCAAGTCGAGCGCCTTGCTGAGTACTGAAAAATTTTGAGCGATGTCCGGCATGCTTATCTCCAACTATTATTGCTTCGTTAAAAGCATGCTTCATGCCATGGAAAATTTGCAGGCAGATCAAGACGTCATGGGGCAAAATACGGCCATGCTCATGCGTTTCATTGCCCTGCTTTTCCTGCTGCCACACTGCCTGCCTGCCACTGCGGCAGACTCCGCAATGATCGTGGACACGGCGGAACAGCACATCCGGCTGCAAACGAAAAATCTTGCCGGCAAAACAACGATCACCATGGGACAGTTCGATGCCAGCCGACTGCCGCCCTGTTCGGCACTTGAGGCATTTACCCCGCAAGGGAGCAAGATCGTCGGCCGGACCCATATCGGCGTCCGCTGCCTGTCGCCCAATAGCTGGAGCGTTCTCGTACCGGCTCAAATTGCCGTGTCCGGCAACTATGTAACGACCAGCCGAGCATTAATTGCCGGTCAGGTCATTACCGAGTCCGACCTTGTCACGCTCAGTGGCGACATTTCCCACATGGCTACTGGTGTGGTCAGCGACCCGGCCAGCGTCGTCGGCAAGACCCTGCGCAATTCGCTTGGGGCCGGCCAGACCATACGTCAGGATCAACTGGTGGCGCCGATCGTGATCCGCCCGGGCCAGACCGTCAGAGTCATATCGAAAGGCGCCGGTTTCGCGGTCAGTGCCGAGGGAAAGGCGATCAATAACGCGGCCATCGGGCAGTCGACCCAGATTCGCATGAACTCCGGCCAGACAATAACTGGCACGGCCCGTGCTGACGGCAGTGTGGAAATCGAATTTTGAGCTAAAGTTTCAGCCTGGACGGCCGTTATACCGTCTGAGACCAAAAAAGTATTGCGAGCCCTATCATGAAAATCGACAGCACCTACAAACCAGGCCCGACGCCGACAGCGCCCCGCCCGACTGCACGCCCGGCCCACGAAGCCGCGAGCACCGGTGAATCCGTCAGTCTGAGCCAACTTGCCGGCGCCATGCAAAGCACCGACAAGCCCCCGGTTAACGCGGCACGCATTCAGGAAATCAAGGATGCGATTTCGCAGGGGCGTTTCAAGGTCAATCCCGAAGCCATTGCCGATGGACTGATCCAGTCCGCCCGCGACCTGCTCGACTCCCAACGCAAGGCTTGATGAGCGCGCTGGCCGCACTGCTGAAGAACGAGGCAGCACTGGTCGTTCGCTTCCGGGATACGCTGTTGCGCGAACAGGAGATTCTGCGCGCCGGCACCAGTGACGAACTGGCCGATATCAACACGAAAAAGCTGGCCCTGGCTGAAAGCCTTAACACCCTTGGGGCAGAACGCGCCCAGGCACTCTCCCCGGGCCAGGAGAGTACGACAGACATGCATGCATGGTTGGCCGCCCACCCACGCGAGACCGAGTCGGCAAAACTCTGGGCAGGGCTGCTCGCGGTGGCTCGTGAAGCCCGCGAAATCAATGAAGTGAATGGCAGTCTGATCAACGCCCTGCATCAAAAGACCAGCGATGCGCTGTCCATCCTGACCCGCAGCGAGTCTGAGCAATCGCTCTACAGCCGGGACGGTCAGGCGGCATCCACGACAGGTAGTCGCATCATCGATTCGGCCTGACCTGTCCGGTCACCCGGATCAGCGAGTAGCCGGCTTCGCCTCGTT
>CAIYYE010000529.1 GCA_903930395.1 uncultured beta proteobacterium | reverse complement strand
GACATCGATCCCAGTCATACCATCGCCGAAATCATTGCCGACGATGGCGGTGGCGACCCCGAGTCCCTGCTGCAGTTGAGCGAAGTGGGTTCCCTGGTCGACGACTGGCTGGGTCAGCTGACCGAGCGCCAGCGTTCAGTCATCGAGCGCCGCTACGGCCTTAACGGTGCCGATGTGGCGACACTCGACGTCATCGCCCACGAACTCGGGCTGACCCGCGAGCGGGTCCGGCAGATTCAGATGGAAGGTCTGGATCGCCTGCGCAAGATCATCAAGCGCGGCAATATCTCTCGCGATTCCCTGCTGTAGCGTCCTGTCGTGCGCACATCCGGGTGCGGATTTCCTCGCCCAGCTGGAAAACCGACATGGCGTAAAAGCTCGAGCGGTTGTAGCGCGTGATCACGTAGAAATTCTCGAAACCCAGCCAGTATTCCGTCTCGCGTCCCGGTGCAACGAGGTCGATCAGGGCGGCGCTCAGTTGGCCGTCGATATTGGCGCGTATGCCTTGCTCTGCCAGATCGGCGACCTTGAAACTGGGGCGCAGGCCGGCCTGGATCAGTTCGGCGGCTGGCGTGCTGCTGGTGATCGTCGGCACGGCAATCGGCTGTTCGGCTTGCCAGCCGTGCTGTTCGAGGAAGCGGCCGACGCTGCCGATGGCATCATCGACGCTGGTGCCGAGATCGACGCGCTGATCGCCATCGAAATCGACGGCATAGCGGCGCTGGCTGCCCGGCATGAACTGCGGGATGCCGATGGCGCCGGCGAACGAGCCTTTGACGGTCATCGGATCAAGATCGTTTTCACGGCTCAATAGCAGGAACTGCTCGAGCTCGGTGCGGAAGAACTCGGCGCGGCGCGGGTAATTGAAAGCCAGCGTGGACAGTGCCTCGAAGACGCGGAAGCCGCCCATGTTGCGGCCGTATTCCGTTTCGACGCCGATGATGGCGACGATGATTTCCGGGGGCACGCCGTAGAGCGCGCTGGCCTTGGCCAGCTGGCCGGCATTGTCCTGCCAGAAACGGACGCCGCCCTCGATACGTCGCTCATTGAGGAAACGCGGCCGGTAGCGTTCCCAGGAGCGTTGCAGCGGCGAGGCGGGCGGCTGGATCAGCTTGAGGACCGTGGCGTTGGGACGGGTCTGGGCGAACAGGCTGATCAGTTCGTCGGCCTTGAAACCGTGGCGGGTTTCGAGGTCGCGGGCGAATTCGATAGCGGCCGGGTCGTCGGCGAAGGTCGGGGCGGGCGGGGCTTTGGGCGCGGCAGCGGCCAAGGAAGTCATGGCGGTCAGCAGCAGGGCAAGGGCGTGTTTCAGGTTCACGGTCATCATCGCAATTGCGCGACGGCGTCGCGCAGGGTTTTCAGGGCTTGGTCGGACTTGCCGTAGCGCGCCACGAGATAGGCGTCGACGACAGGCTGGAAAGTGACGGCCAGTTCCGGGCATTGTTCCCGAACCCGTCGGGCGACATCCAGCGGCGTTTCCCAAGGCGCGCAGTCTACCTTTCTTCGGGCCAGATGTCGCAGCGCCTGCTGCCAAAGGCGAACAACCGGGTCGCGCTCGGGCCGTCTGTACAGCGCCCAGGCCATGAGGCCGGCGACAATCAGGCTGCAGGCCAGGCCGAGTGCCGTCGCCAGGCTGCGCCAGTCGGCATCCGGCAGGCCGAGGCGGGCGAGCAGTTCGCGCTGACGCAGCGGATCGTAGCCGAGGATATTCTGGTTCCACGCATTGTTGATCGCCTCCCAGCGGTAGCGCAGGGTGCGCACCCAGTCGGCCCGCCACTGGATGAGCGCCGGGAGCGGTTCGCCCAAATCCAGCGCGTCGGCGATGCCGGTTTCGATGCGGCTGGGTGAGACGGCTGCCGTCGGATCGACACGTACCCAGCCCCGGCCCTCCAGCCAGACCTCGGCCCAGGCATGGGCATCCGACTGGCGGACCACGAGATAGCCGTCGAGCGGGTTGAATTCGCCACCCTGGTAGCCGCCGACGATGCGGGCGGGGATGCCGGCGCCACGCATGAGGACGACGAAGGCAGCGGCATAGTGTTCGCAGAAACCGCGCTTGCCGTTGAAGAGAAAGTCATCGACACCATCCCGGCCAAGCAGAGGCGGGCGCAGCGTGTAGGTAAACTCGCTGGCGAACAGGGTGAGCGCCTTGGCGATGATGGCCTCGGGCGGATTGCCGGCCTGCCACTCGCGGGCCAGCTGGCGAGTTCGTGGATTGCGCTCGGCGGGCAGGGCAAGGTTGCGGCGCAGGACTGCTGCCTCCTCGCTCGTGTTGAAACGGTAGTCGAGGCTGGCTGACAGGCGGAAGCGTCGCCGTTCGTTGATGGCTTCCCGACTCGCCGCGGTGAGGGTGCCGTTCAGACTGGTTTCGGCGGGCAGGCCGGTCGGGGCATCAAGGGCCAGAAGCCAGCGCTGGCCATGTGCTTCGAGCGTCGTTTCGTAGCTGACTGGCGGCGATACGGGGGCCAGTTGCGGCGTTCGGTAGCGGCCCTTGTAGGGCTGCCAGGTGATGCCGTCGAACTGCTCCATGACCGGGCCGCGCCAGTAGAGCTTCTGCTTCGGCGGCAGCGGCCCGTCGAAGCGAACGCGAAAGGCGATATCGGCACTTTGCACCAGTTCGGCGATGCTGCCCGGCGACATCGTTTCGGACAGCCCGGTCTTGCCGCTATGGGCGTCCAGTGGCAGCCCCCAGAGTGGACCGGAGATGCGCGGAAAGAGCAGGTAAAGCACGAGCATGAAGGGAATTGCCTGCAGGCAGAGCACCCCGGCATGACGCAGGCTGTCGCGTGGCGGGCTGGCCGGGCCGCCCTGCAGGCGGACCAGCGTCGCCGTGACGAGCCACATCGTCGCCAGCAGCCAGAGGCCGGTCGGGATGCTTTGCGAATACAGATAGTGCGTGAGCAGCAGGAAATAGCCGAGCGTGATGGCGACCATGCCATCGCGCCGGGATCTGACTTCAAGCAGTTTCATGCTCATGAACATGACCAGCATGGCGACACCGGCATCGCGCCCGAACAGGCTGCGGAACTCGAGCAGGATGCCGGCGCAGCCGCCGGCCACCATGAGGACGATGAGCCAGCGGCCGGGCAGGCGGCGGTCCTTCCACCACAGCCAGGCGGCCCAGAGCAGCACGGCCCCGCTCAGGGCGCTGAGCCAGGTCGGTTGATGCAGCGCATGCGGCGCCGTCGTCGCCAGCGCCGTGGCGAACAGCCAGGGCGTGGCATGGCGGTCGAGCGCGTCGCGGGCCGGCGTGCTCATGGCTGGTAGAGGGCGAGCGCTTCAAGGCAGGACTGGCGATGGTGCTCGCCACGGCCTGTCGGGATTTCACGGCTGGGCAGCCACAGCGCGTAATCGGCATCGGCCGCCTCGGCGGCGAGCACCCAGCCGGTCAGGATGCCGAGTCGGGTTTCAGCGGAGAGGCCGGGCTCGGTCAATTGCCAGTCAAGGATCAGTTCAAGTTGTGCACCACCGGCAAACTGCTTGATCAGCAAGGGGCCTTCGCCGGCATGGCGGGCGCTCGCCTTCCAGGCGACGTGGCGTGGCGAATCCGCCGGCTGGCGGTCACGGAATCCGGCAAAGTCCTCCTGGCCGCCATCGCCCGTTCGCTCACCGCCAGCCGGTGTCGGCAATGGCGGCGGGAGCGGGGCGGCAATCGGTTGCGGATAGACCAGGCAGCGCATGGCCGGTTGCAGGTAAGCCCAGGCTGTAAACAAGCCGAGCGGGTAGCGCGTTGATAGCCGGACGCGGGGCAGGTCCAGCCAGCCGCGCTGGGTGGCAGCCAGCGGAATATTGAGTCTGGCCCCTTTATGCCGGTCAAGTGCCGCGAACACCGGCTTGCCTTGTTCGGCTTCCAGTTCGAGTGCCAGGCGCGGGCTGGTGCGGTCGTTGTCCAGGCGCAATTCAAAGTGCGCCGTTTCCCCGGCAAAGACCGGGCTGCTCCGGCCGGGTGTGACGATCAGGCCATGCAGGTTGCGAAAGGTGTGGATCATGCCGACGATGCCCAGCCCGGCGAGCAGGAAAACCAGGGCATGGCCGAGCGCCAGGTTGTAATTGATGGCACCGAGCAGCATGACGACCAGTGCCAGCGCATAGAGCAGGCCGCCCCGCGAAGGGATGATGAAAATGCGCCGCTGGCCGAGACGCAGCGGCGCCGTGCCGTCGCTCCGCCAGCGAAACAGTTGCTGCTTGAGTCTGGCAACGACCCCCACGGCAATCAGGGGATGGCGACGCTGCGCATCAGGGCGGCGATATCCTCGGCCAGCGCGTAGCCGCCGCCCTGTGCCGAGCGCAGGCGATGCCGGGCGACGGCGGGCAGGACAGCCTGCACGTCATCCGGCAGCACCATGTCGCGCCCGGCCAGCCAGGCCCAGGCACGCGCCGCGGCAAGCAGGGCGAGGCCGGCGCGGGGCGACAGGCCATGCTGGAAAGCCGGATTGTGGCGGGTCGCTTCGACCAGCGCCTGGACGTAATCGATGAGCGGGCCAGCAGCGTGGATGGCCGCTGCTTCTGACTGCAGGCCCGGCAGCTCATTGGCGAGGAGCATGGGGCTCAGCTGCTCGACCCGGGCGCGTTGGCCGCCGGCCGAGAGTAGGGCGCGTTCGGCCGTGCGGTCGGGGTAGCCGAGTTCGAGACGCATCAGGAAGCGGTCGAGCTGCGACTCGGGCAGCGGAAAGGTGCCGATCTGGTGCGCAGGGTTTTGCGTCGCGATAACGAAGAAGGGGGTCGGCAGCAGGCGCGTCTGGCCCTCGGCCGTGACCTGGCCTTCTTCCATGGCTTCGAGCAGGGCACTTTGGGTTTTTGGGGTGGCGCGGTTGATCTCGTCGGCCAGCACGAGCTGGGCGAAAACCGGGCCGGGCAGGAAACGGAACTCGCTCTTGTCGCGCTCGAAAATGGAAACACCGGTGATGTCGGCCGGCAACAGGTCGCTAGTGAACTGGATGCGCGAGAACTGCAAGCCGAGCAGCCGGGCCAGGGTGTGGGCCAGCGTCGTCTTGCCCATGCCTGGCAGATCCTCGATGAGCAAATGGCCGTTGGCGAGCAGACAGGCGACGGCCAGCCGGATTTCATGATCCTTGCCGAGAATGATCTGGCCGGCCTGCTCGAGAACGCCGTCGAGGGCGCGTGGCCGACCGCCGAGGGCAGAAAGTGTGCTTTTCAACATCATATGATCCCGCTGTGTCTGTTCAAACCCATTCTAATGCTTGAAGCGGCGCGATGAATGGGACGATAATGACAATTCGACGTGCGCCGTTTTGTGCGCCGCATCGCAGAGAGAGAACAAGTGACGACCACTGCCATCATCACCCATCGTGATTGCCAGCTGCACGACATGGGTTCGCATCACCCGGAATGCCCGCAACGTCTGACCGCCATCAACGATCACCTGATCGCCCAGGGGATCGACGCCTATTTTGTTTACTACGACGCGCCGCTCGCCACCTTTGAACAGTTGATGCGCGTCCATCCTGCCTCGCATCTCGAACGCATCAAACGCGCTTCGCCGGAGCACGGCGTCGTGCACCTTGATCCCGATACCGCCATGAATCCGCACACCTGGCAGGCTGCCTTGCGCGCTGCCGGTTCCGGCTGTCTGGCTGTCGATCTGGTGAT
>CAIYYE010000528.1 GCA_903930395.1 uncultured beta proteobacterium | reverse complement strand
CCACAGTACGGCTGTGATGCTCCTCCTGCAACCGGGGCAGATTACCTGGGGGCACTGCGGCGATAGTCGCCTTTACCACTTTCGCGGTGACAAACTGGTCCAGCGCTCGGTCGATCACTCTTATGTCGAGCACCTGGTTGCCATCGGCAAGATTACCGCCGAGCAGGCGCTGACCCACCCCAATCGCAATGTCCTGCTGGCCTCACTCGGCGGGCAGGATGCGCCGAAAATAACGCTCTCTGAATCGGTTGAACTGCTCGCCGGCGACGCCTTCGTCCTTTGCTCGGACGGCCTCTGGGCCTACTTCAACGACGTCGAACTCGGCATGCTGGTCGCCCAGAACTCGGCCCGCCAGGCCTGCGAACTGTTGATCGACATGGCGCGTCACCGCGCCGGCGGCAGCGGCGACAACCTTTCGCTGGCCATCATCAAGCTGGTTGAGGCGCCGGCGGCGAAGAAGGCCGGTCTGCGGGGCTGAGTTCGGGTTTTAGTCGACTAATTGGCTTGGGGTACCCCAAGCCAATTCAACAGGAAATCGCCAAATCAGGCGACTCCTCGATTTTGAAACGTAGGCGCCTTACTTCCGCCCCAGCCCACCCAGCAACGCCGCAACAACCCGCTTCGGCTTGTGCGGGTCCACCTTGGCTGGTGCCGTCGGCGAATCCGGTACATCGCCGCGCGGCGAGTTGTCTTCGTAGGGCTTGCTGAAGTCGAAGCCGTCGGCCGCGATCATCGGATTGCGACGCGGCGGGCGGCGATCCTGTCGATCGCTGCGTTCCGGTCTGGCTGAGCGTTCACCACGCTCGGGACGTTCGGAACGTTCCGGGCGCTCACCGCGCTCAGGCCGCTGGGCGACCGGGGCGATGACGGGGGCGCTGCGTTTTTTCTTGTTGCCCGGAGGATATTCGTATTCCGGTTCCGGCTCGAAACCGGCGACTTCGATCTGTTCGATCGGTCGCTTGATGAGCTTTTCGATATCGACCAGATAGACGACTTCACGGGCGCTGACCAGTGAGATGGCATTGCCGGTCTTGCCGGCGCGGCCGGTGCGGCCGATGCGGTGCACGTAGTCTTCCGGCGTGTGCGGCAGTTCGTAATTGATGACGTAGGGCAGATCGTCGACGTCGAGGCCGCGGGCGGCGACATCGGTCGCGATGAGGGCGTCGGTTTCGCCACCCTTGAAGGCTTCGAGGGCCTTGATGCGTTCAAGCTGGCTCTTGTCACCGTGGATGGCGTCGGCCTTGATGCCGGCGCGCTGCAGTTCGCGGGTCAGGCGCGAGCAACCCTGCTTGGTGCGACAGAAGACGATGCACTGGCGGATATCGCCGGATTTCAGCAGCTTGGTAAGCAGGCCGCGCTTGCCGTATTCGGAAACCGGGTGGACGCGGTGGGTGATGGTGTCGGAGACCTGGTTGCGGCGGGCGACTTCGATCAGGATCGGCGACTTCAGCATGCTGTCGGCCAGCCTCTTGATTTCTTCCGAGAAGGTGGCGGAGAAGAGCAGGCTCTGGCGCTGGGCAGGCAGCATGTTGAGGATGCGCGTGACGTCGGGCACGAAGCCCATGTCAAGCATGCGGTCGGCTTCGTCGAGGACGAGGGCTTGGACGGAATTGAAACTGACGCTCTTGTTTTCGACGTGGTCAAGCAGACGGCCCGGCGTGGCGACGAGAATTTCGACGCCTCTCTTGAGTTCGGCGATTTGCGGTTTGATGTCGACGCCGCCGAAGGCGCACATGGCGCGAATCGGCGTGTGCTTGCTGTAGGTCTTGACCGACTCGAAGACCTGCATGGCCAGTTCGCGGGTCGGGGCGAGGATCAGGGCGCGCACCGGGTGCTTGGCCGGCGACGGGCTGCTGCTGGCAAAAGGCAGGATGCGCTGAAGGATGGGCAGGGTGAACGCGGCGGTCTTGCCGGTGCCGGTCTGGGCGCCGCCCATGATGTCCTTGCCGCTGATGACGAGCGGGATGGCCTGGGCCTGGATGGGGGTCGGCTTGGTGTAGCCTTCATCGAGGACGGCACGCAGAAGTTCCGGTGCCAGGCCGAGATCGGCGAAGGTGATTTCGGGCGCTGCATCGGCAGCGATGACTATGGCGTTTTCGCCGGCTAAGGTATTGATTTCAGACATGGGGCCGAATTATACGCCTACCTGCCCATGATCACCCGGATGCTTGAAGCGTGGCTCCAATCGAATCCTTGCCGGCGGCAGAATCAAAGTTTGGCCACCAGGTCTTCGATGCGCTGGCGGCTGATCGGTTTGACGAGGACTTCGTCGAAACCGCAGGCAAGCAACCGTGCTTCATCCTCCGGGAAGGCATGCGCCGTGTAGGCGACGATATGCAGGGGTTCGGCAGCTTCGGCTGCCCTTAGCCTGGCACAGGTTTCTTCGCCAGACAGGCCAGGCATGCTGATATCAAGCAGGACGAGGCGGAATGGGTGCTGGGTGGCCAAAGTCAGTGCCGTCTGGCCACAATCGGCCTGGAACACCGTCCAGCCGCACTTTCTCAGCAGTGCTTCGGCAAGCAGTCGGTTGGTCGGATGGTCGTCGACGACCAGGGCCTTACGTGGTT
>CAIYYE010000527.1 GCA_903930395.1 uncultured beta proteobacterium | reverse complement strand
GTTGTACGGGAACCAGGCGGAGCCCTTCGGGTTGCCCATGACGGCTTCCCAGACGCTGGCAGAACCAACGGTCAGGACCACGGCAGAGGCCAGGCCGACGAAGCCACCGACCACGGCACCACGGGTGGTGCAGTTCTTCCACAGCACGGACATGAAGAGGACCGGGAAGTTGGAGGAACAGGCGATGACGAAGGCCAGCATCACCATGTAGGCAACGTTTTCCTTTTCGAAGGCAATACCGAGAACGACGGCCAGAACACCCAGACAAACGGTGGTGATCTTGGAAACGCGCAGTTCCTGCTCGGAAGTACAACCCTTGGCGAAGACCGAAGCGTACAGGTCATGCGACACGGCAGAGGCGCCGGACAGCGTCAGACCAGCCACAACAGCCAGGATGGTTGCGAAGGCCACGGCCGAGATGAAGCCGAGGAACAGGTCGCCACCAACAGCCTTGGCCAGATGCACAGCAGCCATGTTGCCGCCGCCCTTCAGACCCTTGGCCAGTTCGCCGCCGACGTAGAAGTCGCCCGGATTCTGGATCAGGTTGGTGATAGCGCCGAAACCGATGATGAAGGTCAGGATGTAGAAGTAGCCGATCCAGGTGGTTGCCCAGGCAACCGACTTGCGGGCTTCCTTGGCGTTCGGCACGGTGAAGAAGCGCATCAGGATGTGCGGCAGACCAGCAGTACCGAACATCAGAGCCATACCGACGGAAATCGCGGAGATCGGATCCTTGATCAGGGCGCCCGGCGACATCAGTGCGTCATGCTTGGTGTGCACTTCAACAGCCTTGGTGAACAGTGCTTCCGGCGAGAAGCCGAATTGCAGCAGAACCGAGATGGCCATGAAGGTGGCACCGCCGAGGAGCATACAGGCCTTGATGATCTGCACCCAGGTGGTTGCAGTCATACCGCCGAACAGCACGTACATCATCATGACGGAACCGACCAGGATTTCAGCGTAGAGGTATTCCATGCCGAAGAGCACCTTGATCAGCTGACCGGCACCGACCATCTGCGCAATCATGTAGAAAGCGACGATAACCAGGGAAGCGGAAGCTGCGAAGATGCGGACCGGGGTCTGGGCGAAACGGTAGGAAGCCACGTCAGCGAACGTGAACTTGCCGAGGTTGCGCAGACGCTCAGCCATCAGGAAGGTGATGACCGGCCAGCCGACCAGCCAGCCGATCGAGAAGATCAGGCCGTCGAAGCCGTTGGCGAACACGAGACCGGAAATACCCAGGAAGGACGCAGCAGACATGTAGTCGCCAGCGATTGCCAGGCCGTTCTGGAAGCCGGTGATACCGCCACCGCCGGTGTAGAAGTCAGCAGCCGACTTGGTCTTGGAGGCAGCCCACTTGGTGATGTAGAGCGTGCCGCCAACGAAGATGGCGAACATGACGATGGCCGTCCAGTTGGTGGCCTGCTTGGCGGTCTGACCGAGGTCGGCACCGGCAGCGATGGCGCCACCGGCAACAGCCATGGCCAGAAGACCAGCGATAATTTGAGTAAATTTATTCATCTTACTTCTGTGCCTCCTTGATGAGGGCTTCGTTGATCGCGTCGAACTCGGTGTTGGCGCGGCGAACGTAGATCCAGGTCAGGACGATGGTGAAGACGATAACGGCGACGCCGATCGGCACACCAACGCTCATCGTGTAACCCTCACCGATCTTCTGGGCGAGGAATTCCTTGTTGAAGGCGACGAGCAGGATGAAGCCGTAGTAAGCGGCGGCACTGACGATAGCCATGATGATGGAGTAGGTGCTGCGCATGGCAACAAACTCCAGGAATTTCGGATTAGCTGTAATCCGATCCAGTGTGTCTTGCATTGATTTGCTCCTCAGATATTGTTTGTAGAGGCATTGCTGCGAAGCGTAATTTAGGCGCAACGTCTTACAGCTAACTTACAGACAGTTACAAAAGTCATAACGTAGATCAAAGCAATTGCCGCTGGCCGGCATCATCGGCCCTCAAAAGCAAAAAGCCCCGCACAAGGCGGGGCTCTGCAAAGCGGCGAAGCCTGGCGGGAGATTACATCCCCATGCCGCCCATGCCACCCATACCGCCCATGCCACCCATGTCGGGCATGCCGCCGGCCGGCTTGTCTTCAGCCAGTTCGGCCACCATGCATTCGGTGGTCAGCATCAGGCCGGCCACGGAGGCGGCGTTCTGCAGCGCGGTGCGGGTCACCTTGGTCGGATCGAGAACGCCCATTTCAACCATGTCGCCGTACTCGCCGGTGGAAGCGTTGTAACCGTAGTTACCCTAGCCACGCTGGACCTTGACGACCACAACAGACGGCTCGTCGCCGGCGTTGGCGACGATTTCGCGCAGCGGCTGTTCCATGGCGCGCAGGACGATCTTGATGCCGGCGTCCTGGTCATGGTTGTCACCCTTAAGCTTGCCAACGGCAGCACGGGCGCGGATCAGGGCCACGCCGCCGCCGGCGACGATACCTTCTTCAACGGCAGCGCGGGTGGCGTGCAGGGCATCTTCAACGCGGGCCTTCTTTTCCTTCATTTCGACTTCGGTCGC
>CAIYYE010000526.1 GCA_903930395.1 uncultured beta proteobacterium | reverse complement strand
ATCGCCCGAGCGCAGCATGCAACTCGTCGAGCGAAATGGGTTTGGAGAAAAAGCCGGCAATGCCTGCCTCCTGGCAGCGCTGGGCATCGCCGCGCATGGCACCGGATGACAGCATGAGCATCGGCGGCAGGTTTTCGTGGCTTTCGTGCAGGCGCCTGGCCAACGCGTAACCGTCCATCTCGGGCATCTGGGCATCGAGCAGAATGCAGTCGAATGCGGCCGGATCTTCCTGCATCAGGGTCAGTGCCGCCTGCGCCGATCCTGCATCGTGCGGGATGGTGTGGAGCAATCTGAGCATGCTGGACAGGATGCGCCGGTTGGTCGCGTTGTCGTCGACGACGAGAATCCGGCGGCCGGTCAAGTCGATCTGGCTGCTCAGAACCGGCGTGGCCTGTTCGGAGAGCTTCAGTTCCACCGAAAAATGGAAGCTGCTGCCCTCTCCAACCTGGCTGTGCAGCCACATCCGGCCACCCATCAGGGTCACCAGGCGGCGGCAAATTGACAGGCCAAGCCCGGTGCCACCATATTTTCTCGTGGTCGACGTATCTTCCTGGGAAAAGGCGTCGAAAATCAGCTCCTGCTTGTCGGAAGCGATGCCAATGCCGGTATCGCGCACCTCGAAATGGACGATGGCATGACCATCCTGCAGTTGCAGCAGTTCTGTGCGCAGGGCAATTTCCCCATGCTTGGTGAACTTGATGGCATTACCGAGCAGATTGACCAGTACCTGTCGTATCCGGCTGGGGTCGCCGCGCACATGGCGGGGCACGTCGTGCAGCACTTCGCTGAGCAGTTCGATGCCTTTTTCGTGAGCACGTAGCGCCAGTGGCTTGAGGAGTTCGGTGATGAGGCGATAGAGATCGAAGGATATTTCCTCGACAAGCAACTTGCCGGCCTCGATTTTCGAAAAATCGAGAATGTCGTTGATGATGGTCAGCAAGGATTCTGCCGACGATTTGGCGATGCTGAGATATTCACGCTGCTCGGCGGTCAGCGCCGTTTCCAGTGCCAGATCGGTCATCCCGATGACGCCATTCATTGGCGTCCGGATTTCGTGGCTCATGTTGGCGAGAAAATCACTTTTCGCCCGGCTGGCGGCTTCTGCTGCCTCTTTTGCGCGCAGCACCTCGATTTCGGCCCGCTTGCGCTCGGTGATGTCGACAATGACACCGAGCAAGCCAGAAACGCTGCCATCGCGCCGGGTCAGTGCCGCCTTGCGATAGACCGTGTCGTGCTTGACGCCATCCCGACTGTGTACCGAAGCCTCATAGGATTGCGTCTCCTTGCTGGCAAAAAGCTCGGCATCCTTTTCGCTGTGCAGGCGCGCGTCTTCTGGCAGCAGCAGATCATTCAGCGTGCGCCCCATGAAGGCTTCGCGCCTGATCTGGAAGAACTGTTCGAAGGCCCGGTTCAGGCGAAGATAGCGCCCTGATTCATCCTTGAGGTAGACCGGCAGCGGGATGGCCTCGATCAGTTCCTCAACCAGATGCAGTTGATCCGACAATTGCGCCTCGATGCGCTTGCGGTCGGTGATGTCGGTGCGGATGGCGATATGTCTTTCGGGTTCTCCGGCTGCGTTGAGCAGGGGAACAATCGTTGCATTGACCCAGTACAGATTGCCGTTGCGTGCCCGATTGCAGACTTCGCCGCGCCACACTTCTCCGAGCGAGATGGTTTGCCACATGTCGCGGAACATTTCAGGCGGATGCGTGCCGGAATTGACCAGGCGGTGGTTGCTACCCAGCAATTCCTCGCGGCTATAGCCGCTGATGTCGCAGAAGCGGTCATTGGCATACAAGATGGTTCCGGCCGTGTCGGTGATGCTGACAATCGCATGCTGATCGAGGGCAAATTTCTGCGTCGCAAGTTCACGTCGACCATGCTCGCTTTCGGCCACCATCGAGGCGATTCGCTTCGATAGCTCGGCGATGTCGTCATCGGCGACGCTGTCCGCCTGACTTTCCTGGCCATTGTCAGGCAACAGATGGCGCACCGTATTGCGCAATGAACGCAGTGCATTTTCCCGGCCGGCCAGTGACAGGCGGAGTTTTTCGTTGCTCTCGGACAGTTCGGACGAAGACAGCTCCAGGCTGCGCGTGCGCAGATCCAGATCGCGCTCGTATTGCTCGTAGGTGCTGTCCACGCGTGCGAGAAAATCCCCCATGCCTTCCAGGGCCGTGCGCAGGGCTGGCTCGGCCGTCAGCGCTGCGGCGCGCATCGAGCCGAGCAATGCCGTCAGCTCGTCTGCGCTAGCGATGCCCAGACTGCGTTTGAGCTGGCGGAGAAGCGCTTTTTGCATGGTAACTACGTCAGGCTTCGCTCAGGAAGGTGATGGTCATCGTCTGGTTGTGAAGTTTGCACGACGAGCCGGCGGCAAAAGGACTGATCTCGCCGTAGGAGTAAAAGCCGGAAAGGACCGCGGTGTTGCTAAAGACGCTGGCTACTGCCTCAACCTCTTCGTCAACCCGGTCGCCCATGACCAGCTTCCGGCCGACACAGCTGACCAGAATGCCCAGGCTCTGCCCTGCCCCCTGCGGCATGTCGGCTGCGGATTCCGCCGCTGTCTCGGCCCCGTCTACCAGTTTGTCGGTGCTGGCATGCATCAGGCGCAAATAGCCATCCGGATCGATCTCGCCGGCCAGGACAAGGCTGCCGCTGGCTTCATCGATGCCGAGTATGGTCCGGATCAGGCCGACGGCGCTGTGGTCTTCACCCAGCATGGCAAACGGGAAAAGCAGGCCCGATGCCGGCAAGTCCTTGGCGTGCTCACCCAGATAACGGCGATAGATTTCAAGCGCCGGCTCGCCGTCGAGTTCGTGCAGGATATTGCCCTGGCTGCGGGTCACCTTGCGGGCCGGGCCAAAGGGTTCCCAGCCGCCGTAGGAGCCATGGCTGAAGCAGATCGCCTCGCCATAGAGGCCAACCGCGACGATCTGGTCGCTGGCGACGCCCGCCGGGCCAATGGTGAAAGTCTCCTTGAAGGCGCCGCCATCGCCGGCCAGTCCCCCGGTAATCGGAAGATGGGCGCCGATGATGCTGGTTATGCCATTGACCAGAGCGCTACCGTTGATCTGGACGCCGGGGCCAAAGACGAGGACGGCTTTGAGGTCGTCGTCGGCAAGCTGATTGCCCAGCCTTTCACCAGCCGCGAAGGACGCGTCCATGCTGGATAAAGCGGTGCTGGCGGCCCTCAGGCGGGTTTGGTCGAATTTGATGGCGGTGACGGTACAGGTGCCGTCGTCGACGCCGTTCGCCGTGATTTCACCAGCACTGGAACAGCCGAGCAGCGTGGCATCGGGGCAGGCCTTGTGCAAAGACTCGTAAAATCCCGGGGCGGTGAAGTGCGCGATGTCGCCAAAGACCAGCAGGAGGTCAGCCGTGCTATTTTTGAGGGTGGCCAGCGTAGTATCGAGATCGGCCGGTTTGCGATTGATTAATTGTTTGACTTGCACCTTTCGTCTCCTTCGTTGATGCAGAGTTCAAAAATAGCACAGGCGGCCACCGATTTATCGCTTTAACCTTAAAATTGGTAGTTTTCGAACTTGATATGAATAATCTCCCCATCCCCGCCCCGGAAGCCCTGGCGCACAGCCAAAGCCTGCGAGCTGCGCTTGTCGACGAAATTTCTGCGGCCGGCGGCTGGCTTTCCTTTGGGCGATTCATGGAGCAGCTGCTCTATGCGCCGGGGCTGGGTTATTACACGGCCGGAGCGCGCAAGTTCGGGGCGGCGGGAGATTTCATCACGGCGCCCGAAATGACCGGTTTGTTTGGCCAGGCCCTGGCCCGCCAGGTCGGCCAGATCATGGCCCTATCGCAAGCGGTGATCCTGGAAGTGGGGGCCGGCTCCGGGCGCCTGGCGGCTGACTTGCTGCTCGCTCTGGAGGCGGCGGATGCCTTGCCGGAACGCTATTACATTCTCGATTTGTCGGCCGATCTTCGCCAGCGCCAGCAGGAAACTATCGCCGCTGCCGTGCCCCATCTGCTGGACCGTGTGGCGTGGCTGGATCGCCTGCCGGAACAGTTTTCCGGGGTGGTTGTTGCCAATGAACTGCTCGATGCCATGCCGGCCCACATCGTTGCCTGGCGGGACGAGGGTATTTTTGAGCGCGGTGTTGGCCTCAACGAGGCCGGCGGTTTCACGTGGAACGAGCGCCCGGCAGGCGGCGCCCTGCTTGCTGCTGCTGAGGAAATTGGTACGCAATGCAGCCTGCCCCCCGGTTTCGAGAGTGAAATCAGTCTTGCCGCCCGGGCCTGGGCCGCGGAATGGGGCCACCGTCTGGTCAAGGGCGCATTGTTGCTGATCGACTATGGCTTTCCGCGCCGCGAGTTCTATCACCAGCAACGGGGCCGTGGCACGCTGATGTGCCACTACCGTCATCACGCTCATCCCGACCCCTTCTATTTGCCGGGCTTGCAGGATGTCACCGTTCATGTCGACTTTACGGCGATCATTGCCGCTGCGCATGCGAGCGGCCTGGACCTGCTCGGTTACACGAGCCAGGGGCAGTTCCTTCTCAATTGCGGGATTCTCGACCGCCTGGCCGAAATTCCCCAGGCGACACCGGCCTATATTCGGGCTGCGGGAGCGGTCGGCAAGTTACTGATGCCGCACGAAATGGGCGAGCTTTTCAAGGTGATCGCCATCGGCCGCGATGTGGATGAAACACTGCTCGGTTTTGCCAGCGGCGACCAGAGCCACCGTTTGTAGTTTTTAGCGCTTGGCCAACTCGCGGAAACGGTTCGGCTGGTCAAGGATCAGGCGGCCAAAATCTTCGAGCAGGGGCTTGTCCACGATCTGCGGACGGATGTTGTAGAGGGCGCTGCCCAGGCGCTCGAGATTGCGCGTCTCGAGAACGATGAGGCCCTGCGAGAAATCAGCCCGCCAGCGCGCGCTGACACTGACCTCGCTGCGAATTTCGAACTCGGCACGCTCGACATAGCTGCGCTGGTTCTTGAATTCCTTGCAAGTGAACGGCAGGCCGAAGTCGAACAGCATGCACCGGAAGCGTTCCACTGTAGACCCATCGCGTTCGACGTGCAGTGTGTTGCTGGAACTCAGGCGGTAGGTAAAGGTCACCAGTTCAACCAGCGCTCCGGCACTCTGCGACTGGGTCCGATAGTCGGCGAAGCCCTCCTGCCAGGCCAGTTGATCGAGTTGCAGCTGCTCGATCAGGTTGTAATCGCGCGGCACATCCGGCTTGATGATGTTGAGTTGCTGAACCAGTTCGTGCAGGTAGAAAAAAATCCGTTTCAGCGACTGGTCGATGGCCTCGTTGATCGAGCTGTGTTCGGCCATTGCGCTGTGGATTTCCCTTTGTCGCACTTCAGCCTGCTGCCGCAACTGGTCAAGGAGGCTGGCACCGGAAGCGGGTGCTTTTTCCTGATCTGCCGTCTGGGGAGCTGGTTCGGGAAGCCTGCTTGGGACTGGCGTTGCTTTGGCCGGCGTGGCTGGCGGTCTGGCCGGTACGATCTCGGGGAAAACGTGCATCGGGTCTGTCATGCCAGTGCCGGAATTCGCCAGGTAGTCCCGGCGAGCCCGCCGTTCGGCCGCATCAAGGTCGAAGGCCTCGATGTCCGCAAGCAGCGAGGCTTCCAGTTCGGCAATCTCACTGCGCGTGTCGCTTTTGGGCTCGTATTTGGCTCGCATGGCTTCGAGAGTGACAGATCGTTTTCGGGGCTTTTCTCATTTCCCCATTGAATCGGTAAATAATTCGACTACAGTGGACTAATAATGTGTCCGAATTGGAGCGAATGCAAGATGGAAGTTTCTTCTTTAACTGGTTTGAGCTCTGCCATGTCGCAAGTCGATTCAAGAGACGTCGTCGGTACGGCGGTACTCAAGAAAGCCATGGACATTCAGGCCCAGAATGCGATGCAGTTGCTGGAAGCCTTGCCGAAAATACCGAGCAACCCGCCTAATCTGGGCAATTCGGTAGACGTCAGGGTCTGATTTCTTCCAGCCAGTTACGCAAACTGGTGGCAACGAGGGTCTATTCCTTTTCGTGAGTGACGGCATGCCCCATGTGACGGAAAATATGCACGGGCTCGTGATAGGTTTGTCCGGTTGACTGGACCAGGAAGGCCGGCACCAGAACGTCTTCTTCCGCCCCGAGGATGAGCATGGGTGGGCGATGCATGGCGTAGAGATTGGGCAGACTGAACATCGACATGTCCCACAGGGCGCGATGCGATTCCGGTTGCATGCGGCTCAGCCAGGCCGCTAACATTGTTTCATCGACCTCGCCGGCAAACAGCGCTTCGCGCAATGTGCCGGTATCGGTGTATTTGCCGTCCATGATCTGGTTGATTTCCTGGAACAGCTGCGGCTTGTTGAACATCAGGTGAAACTGCGAGGCGATCAGGCCCTGCGGCGGCACTGAGCAGATCAATGCGACGCCCGGCGCTTCGCGATGCTCCAGATACTTCTGGACGATGAAGCCGCCCATAGAGTGACCGACCAAAACGGGTGGCTCGCCCAGCCAATCAACGATTTTCTTGACGTCATCGACGTAATCAGCCACCGAGTGCCAGTTGATCTGCTCGCGTCCGGTGCTGCCGCCGTGGCCGCGCAGCGAGAGCGCGTAGCAGGGAAAGCCAGCCTTGGCCAGGAAAGGCATGAAGGTTTCGGTCCACATCCAGCCGCCGGCGAAGGCTCCGTGCACGAAGAGCAGTGCCGGTTTGGTGGTCTTGCGGGTCGGTAGGCAGGAATAGACTTCAAGGCCGTCGACAATTTGTGTTTTTAGCATGGGGCTCGGTTCAGGGTGAGGCGTGATTAAATGCGGCTTTCACCCTGCGGTGCAAGGCAAATGCTGAAGTGGATGTTGACGCTGGTAGTAGCGATTTTCCTGCTGGGCATCATCGGCCCGCATCTGGCGCGTTTTATTCGATTCGGCAAATTGCCGGGGGATTTTGCTTTTCGCTTTCGTGGTCGAAATTACACCTTTCCGGTGGCGAGCACGATTATTTTTTCATTGCTGCTCTGGTTGCTCTCCCGGCTGATCTAAATGCCGAGCGAGAGCCTTGATCCGTGCCGTCCTGATGCGCTCGGGGATGCCTGCCTTGTCGGCACAGGAAAGCGCTATTTTCCCGGCGTCGACAGCGTTGACCGTCGCCAGCGCTGCAAGCAGGTAGCGCGGACTGTCGTAAGCGCGGTTTTCCCAGCCGAGACGGCCGGTGTAGTCACAGATGCAGGCATCGAGCAATTGCTGGAAACGTTCCGGCCGGCGCAGGGCATCCGTTTTTTCGAATAGCCCGACGATGGTGCTTGCCTTCAAATCGGCGGCGCGGTGAACGTTGCCGTGATAGCGGGCGGTGAGCAGGGCGAGATCGCGACAGTCGCCGGGGATGCGCAGGCGGGTACAGAGCTGTTCGGTGAGGTCGACGCTGCGTTCTTCATGGCCGATATGGCGCGGCAGGATATCGGCCGGCGTGGTGCCCTTGCCAAGATCGTGGGTGAGCGCGGCAAAACGCACCGGTAATGAGAAGCCGCGTTTGGCCGATTGGTCGACGACCATCATGACGTGAATGCCGGTATCGATTTCCGGATGGTAATCGGCCCGCTGCGGCACCCCGAAGAGCGCATCGACTTCCGGCAGTAGCCGGGCCAGGGCGCCACAGTCACGCAGCACCTCGAACATCCGCGATGGCCTTTCTTCCATGAGGCCGGTGGCCAGTTCCTGCCAGACGCGCTCGGCAACCAGGTGATCGACTTCGCCGCTGGCGACCATCGCCCGCATCAGGCTGAGTGTTTCCGGCGCCACCGAAAAGTCGCTGAAACGGGCAGCAAATCGCGCAATGCGCAGGATGCGAACGGGATCTTCGGCAAAGGCCGGTCCGACATGCCTGAGGACTTTTGCCGCTAGATCCCCCTGACCATCGTAGGGATCAATCAGGGTGCCGTCGGCCGCTTTGGCCATCGCGTTGATGGTCAGGTCCCGGCGGGCGAGGTCCTCCTCCAGCGTCACCTCGGGGGCGGCGTGGAAAGTGAAGCCATGGTAGCCATGCCCGCTCTTGCGCTCGGTGCGGGCCAGCGCATATTCGTCCTGCGTCTGCGGATGGAGGAATACCGGGAAATCCTTGCCGACCGGACGGAAACCCTGTTTCAGCAGGATTTCCGGCGTGGCCCCCACAACGACATAGTCACGGTCGGCATTGGGCCGGCCGAGCAGTTCATCACGGACGGCGCCGCCGACGATGAATATCTGCACGGTCGGTGGCGTGGTCTCAGCGACCGGCGCGATAGCGGAAGCTGTCGAGCTTGCCCTTGGGTGTGTTGAGCGCGATGTAGGTTGGCGCGATGGCTTCGAGGGCGGTCGGCTTCCAGTTGGCCGGCTGCTTGCTGCCGGCTTCGGCCACGCTGTCCTTTTCCATCGAGCGCAGGTTGTCCGGAGACAGCATCGGGCTCGGTGCCAGCCACATCAGGCCGGCCTGCAGGTAGGCCCAACCTTCGGAGAGCGGGAAAATGGTGGCAGAGCTGCCGGCCAGTTTCTTGGTGTATTCGACCAGTTCGCGCAGCGAGTAGGTCTTCGGGCCGACCAGTTCGTAGGCCTGACCATAGGTTGCGACATCGTTGAGGCTATCGACGAAAGCATCGGCGACATCGGCAGCCCACACCGGCTGGAAGCGGGCGTGACCAAAACCGAGCGGGAAGACGGGGACTTTTTTCAGGATGCTGGCGAACATCGACAGGAAGGAGTCGCCCAGCCCGAAGATGACCGACGGACGGAAAACCGTGACGTCGAGCGCGCCTTGAGCGGCCAGCACGATGGCTTCGCCATCGCCCTTGGAGCGCAGGTATTCGGAGGGGCCCTTGGGGTCGGCATTGAGTGCGCTCATGTGCACCAGGCGACGGACACCGGTGGCCTTGCAGGCAGCGACAATCTTCTTCGGCAGTTCGACGTGTGCTTCGGCAAAATCGCGGCTGTACGGCAGGATCACGTCGCGGCTGTGCAGGACACCCACCAGGTTGATCACGACATCGTGGCCGCGCATCAGTTCGGTCAGGGTCTTTTCGCAGCTGATGTCAGCTTCCGGCATGGTGACGCCCGGTTGCATGATCAGCGCCTTGGTACGCTCGCGGCGACGTGTCGGTACGGTCACTTCGATGCCGCGCTGCGACAGCCGGTTGACGATATAGGTACCGACGAAACCGCTACCCCCCAGCAGCAAGACCTTTTTGATGTCCATTTGGAACCCCGGAAACTGGATACGTAAAAGCAGGATTTTAAGGCAATTTGTCCCTTTCCGGGCAGCCCTCTGCCGTCAGTTCGTTGTTGTTTGCCGCAAGGCGAGGCTGGCGGCCGTCTCGAACAATGAATTTCCCGACGCAACATGGGCTTCACCGGCCCGCAATTGACGGTCCAGAATGGCTGGATGGACCGCCAGCGCAAGTCCCGAACCAGCATCTGGATTGAGCAGCAACAGCCGCTGGCTGACCCGGCCAATATGGCAGAGGTGGGCCAGGCGTTTTTCGCCACCGGCCGTCACGAACTCGACCCAGTCGCCTTTCTTGCAGGGCAGCGGGCGAGACGGTGCCGGCTGGAAATCGGTAAAGTCCAGTGTCTCCAGGCTCAGCCCGTCCTGCTCGAAATGGCCATCGACGGATGGGCTGGTGGTGGAAATGTCCTTGCTGAAAAGTTCGCGGCCCAGGTCCGGGCTGGCGGCGGGGGGAGCGGTTGAGCGCAGGGCCCTGGTTTGCAGTTCGAAACATTCGTCGAGGAAGGCCGCCTGGGTCTCGGCTGCCATGCCGATGCGATCGATGCCGGTCTTCAGGCGTTTCAGAATGTCGGGCAGCCGGCGAGCCAACATCTTGCGTTCGTCGGGGTCGGCCTTGGGTTGTATCGTCCAGAGCAGATCGTCGATGACGGCAATGCTCTCGTGCCAGGCGCTACCCTGCTCGCCATGTTCCAGCCAGACGCTTTGCAGTAGTTGGCGCCACGTCTTCTCAAGAAAACTGCGTATGGCCGGCGGTGGGTTGGTTTCGATGAATTTATCCAGCGCGACCCCGGCCCGGATGGCAGCCTCATCGTGACGCTCAAGTGTTCCGATCAGTGGCAGGTAGGCTAGGGAGGCTTCGCTAATGGCAATGTTGCGCTCTGCCACCAGGGCGTCCAGTTCGCTCAGTGCCGTCTCGAAGGCGCTCATCTCGCCCGTATATTCGCTGCGCAGCCGGGTCGCGATCTCAAACAGCCGGGCGCAGACCAGGTGGCGGACGGGGACGTCATTGGGCAGGCCGAGGACGGCTAGACCCATGCGGTCAATGACCTGGCGCGCCGGGTGCTGTTCATTGGCGAACAAGGCGCTGTCCTTCATGGCGACCTTGAGCAGCGTGATCTGGAGGCTGGAAATTGCGGCCTTCAGCGCATCAGGCAAGGCGGGATTGGCGAAAATCGTCTCGAAGATCATGGCCAGTGTGTCAATGGCCAGGCTTTCAGTCGCGCTACCAGGTATCCCGAGTTCTGCCGAATTGACGGCTTTCGGCCGATTGATGGTCGTGCCGTCGGCGTTGAACAGCCCGGGAATGAGACTTTCCAGCGCCATTGCGGGCTGTGCTGCCGGCATTCCCCGGCGGTCGAGTTCATCCAGTCGCTGCATCAGGCGCTCGAGCATCGCCTGATTGAGCAGCGAGGCAGCGGCGCCGCCAGCAACGGGCTGAAATTGCAGTGCCTCGGCCATGCCGGGGGCCTTGGCGAGCAGCGTTTGTTGCAGGGCCAGCAGGGAATTTCCTCGCTTTGCCAGAGATTCGGCCGTGGCCGGCGCTTCCTGGCTACCGATAATGGTCGCCGGCGCTGCCTCAACGCCGCCCCGATCCAGAAAGTCGTTGATCTCGGCATAAAGCGCCGGCAGTCCTTCGATCAGGCAGGCTTCAACGCGGTCGAGCAACTGCAGTTTCTTGTCGATTTGGGCGGCGCCGGCCGCCTCAAACATGGCATTCAGCCCCTGGGCGATGCCTTTGGGTCCGACCGGGTTGGCAGTTTTCGGCAGGTCCGGGCGTCTGAGCAGGGTGACGAAGCGCAAATGGGTTCGCCACAGGCTGCCGCCGGTTGATTCGAACAGGCGGGCGCTCATGTTGTCGAGACGGATGCCCAACTCCAGATCATCCTCGCCGACCAGCGTGATGCGCGACGAGGTCAGTCCGTCGACCTCTTCAGCAAAGGAGCCGCGGCGGTCGGTGGCGGTCACCTCGTCGAAGTAGGCGGCAGCGCCACCCTGGATGGCCTGGATGGCACTGCCGGAAAGCACGCCACTGCCCTGCAGCAGGGCGCCGAGGTACTTCAGGAAAAGGGCCCGAGTATCGTTCAGGAGATGGAAAGAGTCCGATAGCACTGCCATGTCATTTTCCTAAGGTAAGTCTGCATCCTTCATGCTTTCGGCGGTTTTGGCGCCGACCACGCCAAGGCGGCTTTTTAGCGAGTCCGCCTTACCGTTGAACTGGGCTGAATAATAAACCGCATTGCTCATGACTTTCTTGACGTAATCCCGTGTTTCGCTGAACGGGATGGTTTCGGCGTAGATCGCGCCCTCGAGTGGACGGTCGGCGCGCCATTTCTTGGCGCGCCCGGGGCCGGCGTTGTAGGCGGCGGAAGCGAGGACCGGGTGGTTGTCGAGGTTTTCCATGACCAGGCGCATATAGCTGGTGCCGAGCAGGACGTTGGTTTCCGTATCATTGACGCGGCCATGGCTGAAGTCGCGCAGACCTATCTTCTTGGCGACCCACTTGGCGGTGGCTGGCATCAATTGCATCAGTCCGGAGGCGCCGACGTTGGATTTGGCGCTGGTGATGAAGCGGCTTTCCTGGCGCATCAGGCCGTACACCCAGGCGTCGTCGAGCGACTGGTTCTGGGCTGCCGGGCGAACGTGTTCGCCGTAGGGGGCGAGAAAACGCAGTGAAAAGTCGTGCTCGGTTTTTGTCCTGTCGGCCGTGTTGATGGCCCGGTCCCAGATCTGGTTGCGCTTGGCGAGATTGGCGGCGGCCAGCAGTTCGCGGTCGTCCATGCCGCGCAGCGACCAGTTCCATTCCTTGACGGCCTCGGTCCGCAGATCGAGGCGGAAGAAGGCGAGGGCTCGCCTGATGCCCGTGTTGTCACGAGCGGTTTTCTCTTCGTCGGCAGTTGTTGCTCTGGCCCTGGGTGGCGGCAAAATGTCCCGGCCGAGTTCCTCATCGGCCAGATTGCCGTAAAAATTGGTCTGGCCGGCGATTTTCTCGAAGAGCGCATCGGCTTCCGTCGTCCGACCGCCGGATTTCAGGGCGCGGCCTAGCCAGTAGGTCCACTCCGGTCTGGCGGCAAGTTCGGGCGGCATGGCCTCAATCGTATCGCGGACGACACCCCACTCCTGGGCGCGCAGGGCGGCGCGCACCTTCCACTGCGCGGCTTCATCGGACAGCGTCGCCTTGCCTGCATTGGCATACCAGCTCACCGTTTCGGACAGGTGCTTCTTGGCCGCCTGGAGGGCAATCTGGCTCCATGCCCACTGACGTTCGGAGTCGTGCAGCTTGCCCTTGATCTTTTCCAGCTCATCGGCGGCAACGCGCGGATCGCTGGTCGCCAGTCGCGCGATGGCTATGGCGGCGAGTTCCCGCCCTGCCCGGCTGGCAGACCAGTTGCCCGGCTGGCGGACGAGGTAGCCCATGGCATTGCTGATGGCGCTATCGAAGTTGCGGCCATCGGGAATCTGGTTGTCGGGCAGGTAGTTGAGGGTGGTCTTGGCCCAGCCCGGCCGATTGGCCTCGACCTGGCGGCGGGCGCGCGCCCAGATTTCATCGGTCGTGATGCGTTCGCTGGCGACCAGCGCGTCCATGATCGGCCGGCAGGATTCCGGCGGTTCGAGCATGGTCAGCCATGTTTTTTCGGCATCAACGAGGGCGCCGCGGTCTTCGCGGGCCAGTCGGGCCTGCTGACTCAGGCAGATGATGTCCGGATCGGGGGCGAGCATTTTGGGGAACTCGGCATCCACCTCGTTCCACGTGGAACGCTTGGCCAGCCAGCGTATCCACTCTGCGCGCAGTTTTTCGGCGACGAAGCTGCCTTCATGGCGCTGCAGGAAATCACGCAGATTGTTGGTGTTGCCCTGATCCATCCACATGCGCAGCCGGTAGTTTTCGACATACGGTGCCAGTTCATGGTTGCCGAGCTGGCTGGCAGCGCGCTCCAGCTTGTTGATATCACCGGCCCGGAAGGCATCGCGGGCGGTCAGGAAAGCGTTGTCGCCGCTACCCAGCGCAGCGACGGAAAACGGCAGCGCCAGGCTGATGAGGAAGATGCAAAACTTCATGCTAGATTAAGGCCATGGTTGAACCAGACGAGAATAACACGGCCTGGCGCCGGGGATTGCGGCGCGAGATGGTGGAGCGCCGCTCGCGCTTGAGCGAAGCGCTGCATGCCGACTTGTCGGCGCGCATCGTCGCGCACTTGCTGGCCACCTTGCCATCGCCCCGTATCGTTGCATTCTGCTGGCCGATAAAGCATGAGCCGGATGTCCGGGCGGTAGTCGATGGCTGGACCGGGCGTGGCGCCACAGCGGCTTTGCCGGTCGTCGTCGCCGAGCATTCGCCGCTGGCCTTTCGCCCATGGACGGCTGACACCCCGCTGGCGGCGGATCGCTACGGCATACCGACGCCGCTCGCCGGGGAATTCGTCCAGCCCGATCTCATTCTGCTGCCGCTCAACGGTTTCGATGCGGCGGGCTATCGTCTGGGCTACGGCGGTGGCTATTTCGACCGGACGCTGGCAGCGCTCTCCCCTCGCCCGCTGGCCGTCGGGGTCGGCTTCGAGATCAACCGGGTGGACAGCATCCGGCCGCAAAGCCACGATCAACGGCTCGACTGGATCGTCACCGAAGTCGGCAGTTTCAGGGTGTCTGGCGCCTGAGCTGCCAGAGGGCGAAGCTGGTCGCCAGCCCGCCGAGCATGGCCAATGTGGCCTGGCTGAAATCGTAAAGTCCGGTTTTGGCGGCGAGACTCAGCGTATGGCTGTGATGCAGGGCGAGAAGCAGCGCGCCGATACTGAAGGCAATCCACGTCCGGCGGTCGCGACTTGGCAGGCCGCGCTGTAGCGAAAATTTCAGGGCGAAACCACCCATCAGCGCCTGGCACAGCGCGGCGGTAAAGAGAAAGTAAATGCTCAGGAGGTAAGTGTTCATGCGGCCCGGCAGGCGGCACTGAAGCGTTTCAGGGCTTCTTCAAGCGTACTGCGCGGGCAGCCGAAGTTTAAGCGCAGCCAGCCCGGAGCGCCGAAGTCCGTGCCGTCGGAAAGGCCCAGACCATGCGCTTCGAAATGGGCGGCAGGCTTGGCCAGTCCGAGCTTGCGGACGTCGATCCAGGCCAGGTAGGTGGCCTCGACGGGCTGCATTTTGACGCCGTTTTCCAGATTCACTGCGGCCATGACCAGATTGCGATTGGTCCGCAGATAGGCGATCAATTCCCGGTGCCAGTCGCCGCTATCGCGGTAGGCCACTTCGCAGGCGGCCAGTCCGAGCACATTGACGTGCGGGACGATGCCGGCCATGGCGCGTTCGAAGCGGTGGCGCAGTTTGGCGTCCGAAATCACGGCGAATGCGCAGCCGAGGCCGGGAATATTGAAGGTCTTGGACGGCGCCATCAGCGTGATGCTGCGTCTGGCCGCCTCCGGCGACAGGCTGGCGAAGGGGATATGGCGCTTGTCGGCATCGAGGACCAGGCCGCAATGGATTTCGTCGGAGCAGACGACGAGGTCATTGGCGTCGGCGAAAGTGGCGAGGGTTAGCAGTTCCTCACGGCTCCAGCAACGGCCAACGGGGTTGTGCGGGTGGCAGAGCAGGAAAAGTCGGGTCGCTGCCGTCAGTGCCGATTTCAAGGCATTTTGATCGAAACGCCAGCCCGCGTCGGTACATGCCAGCTCGGCGCGGTTCAACTGGCGCCCGGAAAAGTGCGGGGCGGACAGAAAAGGCGGATAGATCGGCGTCGCCGTCAAAACCTCGCCATCAATCGCCCGGCAGGCGACATTGAGGCCCGTGACCAGGCCCGGCAGCCAGACGATCCACTCAGGCTCGATACGCCATAGATATTCGCTTTCGAGGTGAGCGAGCACTGACTCCGTCAATGACGGCCACGGTCCGCCATAACCAAAAACCCCATGTTCAATGCGCCTCTGCAGGGCGGCGATCACCGGCGGTGGCGCAGCAAAGTCCATGTCCGCCACCCACAGCGGCAGGACATCGCGACCGGCGTACTTGCCCCATTTGATGGAGTCCGAGTCGCGCCGGTCGATGGGCGTGTCGAAGGAGTTCAAACCTCGAGATGCTGGAACAGCACAGTCGACAGATAGCGTTCGCCGCAGGACGGAATGATGACGACGATGGTCTTGCCTGCATTCTCCGGGCGGGCGGCGACTTCGCGGGCGGCCCAGCTGGCGGCGCCGGATGAAATGCCGACGAGCAGGCCTTCCTCGGTCGCCATGCGGCGGGCCATGTTCAGGGCGTCGTCGTTCTTGACGCGGATCACTTCGTCGTAGACTGCGGTGTTGAGAATGGCCGGGACAAAACCGGCGCCGATGCCCTGGATCGGGTGCGGACCTTTCTGGCCGCCGGAAAGCACCGGCGAGGCATCGGGTTCGATGGCGATGACCTGGACTTTCGGATTCTTAGCCTTGAGCGCCTCGCCGACCCCTGTCACGGTGCCGCCGGTCCCGACGCCGGCGATGAAGATGTCGACCTGGCCATCGGTGTCGCGCCAGATTTCTTCGGCCGTCGTGCTGCGGTGCACTGCGGGATTGGCCGGGTTCTCAAATTGCTGCGGGATGAAATAACGGTTGTCGGCGGCGGCCAGCTCCCTCGCCTTGTTGATCGCGCCGGTCATGCCATCCGGTCCCGGCGTCAGGATCAGGTCGGCGCCGTAGGCCTTGAGCAGCAGCTTGCGTTCGCGGCTCATCGTTTCCGGCATGGTGAAGGCGCATTTGACACCACGTGCCGCGCAAACCATGGCCAGACCAATACCGGTGTTGCCTGAAGTCGGTTCGAGGACGACGGTGTCCGGGCCGATCAGGCCGGCTGCCTGGGCGGCATCAAGCATGGACACGGCGATGCGGTCCTTGACGCTGCTGCCCGGGTTGAAGAACTCCAGCTTGGCGAGGACCGTTGCGTTGCAGCCGGCGGTGACGCGGTTGAGACGAACCAGCGGCGTATTGCCGACCAGCCCGGTGACATCATTGGCGATTTTCATGGGGTGCTCCGAAAGGCGATGGGTGATTGTAGGCGACTCTGCGCTTGCCGTGGATGGGGCGGCAGGCATTCAGCTGCTGGGTGCTATTTCTTCAGATAAATCTGGTCGAAACTGCCACCGTCGGCGAAGTGCGTTTTTTGTGCCTTCTGCCATCCGCCAAACGTGTCGTCTATGGTCACCAGCTTGATTTTCGGGAACTGTGCCGCGTACTTCGCCGCCGCCTTGGCATCACGCGGGCGGTAGTAGTGTTTGGCGGCGATATTCTGGCCTTCTTCGGAATACAGATAATCGAGATAGGCTTGGGCAGTGAGGCGGGTGCCATGCTTCTCGACCACCTTGTCGACCACGGCGACCGGTGGTTCGGCGAGGATGGACAGGCTGGGGGCGACGATCTCGAACTTGTCCTTGCCGATTTCATTGACCGCCAGTTGCGCCTCGTTTTCCCAGGCGATCAGCACATCGCCGAGGCCGCGTTCGACGAAGGTAGTGGTTGAGCCACGCGCACCCGAGTCGAGCACCGGGACATTCTTGAAAATGGCGGTGACCAGTTCCTTCGCCTTCTGCTCGTTGCCGCCCGGCTGCTTGAGCGCCCAGGCCCAGGCCGCCAGGTAATTCCAGCGCGCCCCGCCGGAGGTCTTGGGATTGGGTGTGATGACACCGACGCCCGGTTTGGCCAGGTCGCCCCAGTCCTTGATGGCCTTCGGGTTGCCCTTGCGGACGAGGAAAACGATGGTCGAGGT
>CAIYYE010000525.1 GCA_903930395.1 uncultured beta proteobacterium | reverse complement strand
GAAGGTGGCTTTTTCATGAATTTTTGGTGCGCCCGGAGCGATTCGAACGCCCGACCCCTTGGTTCGTAGCCAAGTACTCTATCCAGCTGAGCTACGGGCGCACACCTAAACTGCTTTTTACTGCTTTGCCGATTTTTTCAACCTTCGGCAGGTTGTCTGCTGGTGCGCCCGGAGCGATTCGAACGCCCGACCCCTTGGTTCGTAGCCAAGTACTCTATCCAGCTGAGCTACGGGCGCACTGTCAGAGCGGCGCATTATACGGGGGCTGGCGTAGAATGCAAGGTTTCCGCGGAAAAAAGCTGATGTCTTTCTCCTTCATTCGCATGCCCAAGTACCCGGAGTGCTGGTCGAGTTGCGGCTCGTGCGCGAGCGGTGACATCTTCATTCTGGAGCTGCTGGTGGCGGTGGGTGACATGGTGGCGCGCGACGACAATATCCTGACCCTGGAAACCGGCAAGGTGGCGCTGGACATTCCCAGCCCGCACGCGGGCCGGGTGGTTCAGATTCATGTTACAGAGGGCGATACGGTCGATGAAGGCGCGCTACTGGTAACGCTGGAATCAGTCTGAATAGCGCCTTCAGGCCACCGGAGTCCCCCTCTTCCGTCACTTTGGGAGACCGACCTCCATCGCGTTGCGCACCTCGCGCACGCCATGAACGTTGCTGGCCAGTTCAAGCGCACGGCGCAAGGCGTGCTCGTCGGGCACCGAGCCGCCGACGGTGACGACCGCCGAGCGGGTAGCGATGCGCAAATGCGAACCGGTCAGACCGATATCGGTGCGCAACAGGGTTTCTACCCGGTCATTGAGTACGGCATCCTTGGCCAGGCTGCTGCTGGCCATGCTGGCCGATACTTTTGGATCGTCGATGGCGAAAGCGGAAAGGCCGAGGCCAGCCAGGGTGGCGGTAGCCGTCAGGCAGACGATGAGGAGTTTGCGTTTGAGCATGGATATTCCCTTCTTGTGTTAATTTCACTCAACACAAAGCGATATCCATGCCATAAACAAATTACTATTTTATTTCAATAACTTGTAACAAAACACCCAGCCCTAACGACCTTCATTCTGTCGTCCTGCAGCGACAGGTATTTGCCTGGGTGATACGCCTCAGCCCACCACCGGCTTATCGCCGCCCACTGGCGTGCCGTCGGTTTCGCTGCGGAACATGGCGGGCGTCAGGTCGTGTTTCTGCAACAGGCGGTAGAACTCGGTCCGGTTGCGCTCGGCGAGGCGGGCGGCATCGGCGACGCTGCCGTCGGTCAGCTTGAGTAACTGGACGAGGTAGTTGCGCTCGAAACGCTGCTTGGCTTCGGCATAGTTCAGGGTATCCATGGCCGGCACCCGCAGGGCGCGCTGGACCAGCGTAAGGGGGATGAGCGGCGTCGAGGTCAGGGCGCAACTTTGCTCGACAACGTTGAAGAGTTGCCGGACATTGCCCGGCCAGGCCGCCGTGGCAAGCGCTTCGAGGGCTTCCGGGGCAAAGCCGTTGACCGGCTTGCCGTATTTTCCGGCCAGCAGTTGAACAAAATGCAGGGCGAGCAGCGGGATGTCTTCACGCCGCTCGTCGAGGCGCGGCAGGGTCAGCGACACAACGTCGAGACGGTAATAGAGATCCTCGCGGAACTGCCCCTGCGCCATGGCGGCGTCGAGGTCGCGATGGGTTGCTGAAATCAGACGGACATCCACCGGTTCCGCCTTGGTCGTGCCGACGGGCCGCACAACCCTTTCCTGGAGGACGCGCAGGAGCTTGACCTGGAGCGCCACCGGCATGTCGCCGATTTCGTCGAGGAAGAGCGTGCCGCCATTGGCCGCCTGGAAGAGGCCGACGCGACTGGCACCGGCGCCGGTGAAGGCACCCTTGGCATGGCCGAAGAGTTCGGATTCGAGCAGTTGTTCGGGAATCGCCCCGCAATTGATGGCCACGAATGGCCCCTTGGCGCGCGGACTGGCGCGATGAATGGCGCGGGCCAGGACTTCCTTGCCGGAGCCGCTCTCGCCGCGAATCAGCACGCTCGCATCGGAAGCGGCCACCATGCGCGCTTCGGCCATGAGCTCGGCCATCCGGCTGCTGCGGAAGATGACGCCGGCCATCCAGCTGTCGTCACCAGCCCTGCTGCCGTCCCCGGCCCCCCCCTGCCCGTCGGCGGACTCGAAATTCGGCGCCGAGAGTTGCAGGGCGCGATCGATCTTTTCGAGCAG
>CAIYYE010000524.1 GCA_903930395.1 uncultured beta proteobacterium | reverse complement strand
GACCTGAGCGGGACTGCCGGCGGCGCGAATGACATGGGCAAGATCAATACGGTCGCCCTGACGGACCACCGACATCCAGCCTGCCTCAAATTTTGCCCCCAGTTTCGGCCACATTGTCCCTACACCTTATGCTTTTTAAGAAGAATATCCACTAAAGCATTATTTTTCAAGAACTTTAACAATCCAAAGCTTCAATGAAGAATGTTCTCCAGTTAACAATGAAGACCCATCAAGATAGTCAATCCAGCCAGCCCACGACCATTCGTTAAGTTTCTGATTACGAACCTGATAATCATTTCTGATTTTTTGCAACCCAGAACCAGCAGATCCCGTGGCGGGCATCGGAAAATTGCACATTCATCATCACACCCTGTGCGACATCATTATTATTTCCCGCCCCATAAGACAACCCGGGCAATTGCCCGGGCTGATTTGTTTCTGTTCGCGCCGGCAGGTCAAAAAACACCTCCCGCAATCCAGGCGCGTTGCCGATCAGCAACCTGAGGTTGTTTGGACGAAGGTCGGCAGCGTGTTGACCGCCGTCGGCGCGGTATATGCCAGCGTACAATTGGCTTTTAGCGTCCAGGTCCCGGTCGCGAACGTCGCGCCGCCGCTGTCCTGAAGCAAATCATTGATGGATGCGGCCGCAGGGTAGCCATAGACAAGCGAGACAGCCGTTGCCACCCCGGGGATGGAGACCGTCTGTCCAGTTGCCGCCGACATATCCTTGTTAGCGAGCAGGGCCTTACCGTAGGCCATGTTGGCGGCCGACATGGCGGCGCCCTGAATGCCACTCAATACCGAGATGCGGGCATCCTTGCTGATATCAACAAACTTCGGCAGGGCCGTCGCGGCCAGAATACCGAGAATGACGATCACGACGATCAGTTCGATCAGGGTGAAACCTTTTTGTATCGTTTTCATTAAAAGCTCCTAGAAATTTGAAATCAGCATCCAGCCGTGTTCAAGGCACTGACCACAGGGGCCGCACCAGCCGCGGTTGATTGGGTAAAGGTAAAGTTGCAGGTTCCTGCGGTCGTCGCACCGACAATGCCAAAGGTGGCCATGGTGCCAGCAACATCATAGGTATAGCCCTCCGCCTGCAAATCAGCGGCGGTCGGGTTGAAGGCACCAGTCAGGCCAGCCATTGACAGGAGACCAGGAGTACCGACGGCGGTGACTGCCGGATAGGCGTTGACCATATTGATGACGCCACTTTCGGTACATACCGTACCGGCAGCGCTGGCAATATTATTGGCTGTGCCGCCACCACCGGGACAGGCTGCAGTATCGGTCACGCCAGCGCGCGCCAGAGCCGTGGCATGAACCAGCGCCGACGCGGCGAGGACACCGCCGCGTGCCGCCTGCAACTTGGCGATACGGGCTTCGCGCTGCAGATTGACGAAGCGGGGCAAGGCGACCGAGGCCAGGATGCCCAGAATGATGATGACAACGATTAGCTCGATCAGGGTAAAACCGAACTGAGCACGCTTTTTGACCATGGAATTGTTTTTCATATTCGTCTTAACGACTGATAAGTTTTTTACTTTAGACATTTTCCCACTCCTCCTCAAGCATTACTTTAGCCATAATTCATATGGCATATACTACTTTGGTATGTCCTCCAGACGCAAGAGACCAACACCTGAAACCACCGCCCTGTCGCTTTCAACGCCGGCATTGCGGCTCAGCCTGAACCTGGCCCGATGCCCGTCGCGAAAGCGATAAACCAGTTCCTTTGCCCTGCGCTCAAAATACCAGACCGACTTGCCGTCCGGCACCCCGTCCACCTCACCCAGATAGCCGCCCGGCGGGGTGGACACCCAGTTGATCGGGTTGTCACTGACCGGCAGGCTGCCACCATTGATCTGGCGCTGTGTCACCACTTCCATCAGCCCAATTTTCAGTGCAGCCACATCAGCCTGCATCTTCGCTTCTTCCAGTTCGACACTCGCCCGCCCGATCGCCTGCCACAGGATGATGGCCAGAATGCTGATGATGAGGACGACGAGGGAAAACTCGAAATATCGCCGCATCGCTACATCAGCGCTTGATCGCAACCTTGCCGAGGTCCCACATCGGCAGGAAGATGCCCAGTGCGAGAACGAGAACCATTGCACCCAGACAGACAATGAGGATGGGCTCGATCTGCTGGCCCAGTGTCTTCAATTCGTATTCGACTTCGCGCTGATACATCTGGCCGACTTCTTCGAGCATTTCGTCAAGCGAGCCCGACTCTTCGCCGACCGAGATCATCTGGAGTACGACGGGCGAGAAGAAATTCGAAGCGATGGCGGCACGGACGACGCTTTCACCGCGCTCGACGGTGTCGCGCATGCCTTCGATCTTGGCCGCGATATAGCTGTTGTCAACGGTCTGTGCGGAATTGGTCAGGGCTTGCATGACCGGCACACCACTACGCAGACCCAAGGCGAAGCTGCGGGAAAAGCGGGCCATCGCCGCCTTGCGGACGATCTTTCCGGCAATCGGGAAGCGCAGGACCATGGCTTCCCATTGCATCTGGCCGGCAGTTGTCCGAACCCAGGCACGAAAGACGAAGACGCCAGCGACGAGACCAACCAGCATGGCCGGCCACCAGGCGACCATGAAATTGGAGAAACCGAGGAGGATTTTCGTCATGAGCGGCAGATCCGCCCCGAAACCCTCGAAAACCTTGGCAAAAGCCGGGATGACGAAGATATTGACGACAATGATGGCGGCCGCCATGGCCATGACCACGAAGCTCGGATAACGCAGCGCCGACTTGACCTGCTCGCGCATGAAACGCTCGAATTCGAGGTGGTCGAAAAGGCGCAGGAAAATCTCGTCGAGCAGGCCGGTGGCTTCGCCGACACGGACCATGGAGATATAGAAGGGATTGAAGACCTTGGGATGGCGCGCCAGCGAGAGCGACAGCTCGCGACCGCCCTCGAGGCTTTCGCGGACATCGCGGATGACTTCCTTCATCGCCGGGTTGGTAGCCGACTCCTGCAGGCCACTCAGGGCGCGCATGATAGGCACGCCGGACTTGAGCAAGGTGTGGAGCTGGCGCGAGAAGAGCAGGATGTCGACGTGCTCGACCTTGGGCTGGAACAGTTCAATGCCGCCGCTACCCGTGTTTTTTGCCGTGGCGCGGGTTTCCTGGATCGACAATGGCGTGATGCCGCGGCCCAGCAAAAGATCGGCAACTCCGCCCGAGCTGGCGCCTTCGAGCACGCCCTCGATCAGCTTGCCGCCGCCATCCCGTCCCTTGTAGGAAAAATTGGCCACGTCCGCTTATTCCTCGAACTGGTTGCTGATGCGCATCGCTTCGGAAACCGTCGTACGACCGGCCAGGACCATGCGGACGGCGTCGCGGCGCAGGGTTTCGCCGGCCATCTGGAGGCGGGCAACGCGCATAAATTCGCCCGGATCCTCATGGTTGATGGCTTCGACGACCGTGTCGCTCATTTCGAGAAACTCATAAACCCCGCTCCGCCCCTGATAGCCGCTGCCGCCGCAATGCGAGCAGCCGGCACCATGCTGATAGGTGTGGCTGTCGATTTCATTGGCCAGTTCGTAGCGCAACCATTCATGTTCGTTGGGGGTCAGCGTGTAGGGCACACGGCAATTGGGGCAAATAAGCCGGACCAGGCGCTGGGCGATGACCATATGCACCGAGAGGGCGACCATGTAGCGCGGCACGCCCATGTCAAGCAGGCGGATTGGTGTCGATACAGCGTCATTGGTATGCAGCGTGGACAGCACAAGGTGGCCGGTCATGGCAGCGCGCATGCCGATTTCGGCAGTTTCCTGGTCGCGCATTTCGCCGATCAAAAGGATATCCGGGTCCTGGCGCAGGACGGTGCGCAGGACGCGCGAAAAGGAGAGGTCGATCTTTTCGTGGACCTGCACCTGGTTCAGGCCGGAGAGCCGGTATTCGACAGGGTCCTCGACGGTAATGACCTTCTTTTCCGGGCTGTTCAGTTCGTTCAGCGCGGCGTAGAGGGTCGTCGTCTTGCCGGAACCGGTCGGGCCGGTAACGAGGACCATACCGCTCGGCCGCTTGAGCGAATGACGCAGACGGTCGAGCACGCGCTCGGGCATGCCGATGCGATCCAGTTCGAGCAGGCCGGTATTCTGGGCGAGCAGACGCATGACCACCGATTCGCCGTACTGGGTGGGCAGGGTCGAAATCCGCACATCGACCGAACTGCCGCGTACCTTGATATTGAAGCGGCCATCCTGAGGCAGGCGCTTTTCGGAAATATCGAGGCCGGACATCAGTTTCAGGCGCAAGGCTACAGCCGATGACACCTTGCCGTCCGCCTCGGTCTGGATATGCAGCACACCGTCGATACGGAAACGGATGCGCAGCGATTTTTCCTGCGGCTCGAAGTGGATGTCGGAAGCGCGCAGACGCATGGCTTCCTCAAAAACGGTTTGCAGCAGCTTGACGACCGGTGCATCCTCGGCGCCCGGATTGAGGCCGAGCAGTTCGCCGAACTCGATGGGGATATCGCCCAGCTCTGCCGTCAGTTCCTTGGCCAGGCCGGTGATCTGCTCGCCGCGGTGATAGACGCGGTCGACCATGGACAACAGTTGCGTTTCGGTGACGACAGCGAGGTCGATCTCGCGTTTGACCAGGCGCGTGATTTCGTCATAAGCCTGCAAGTCGGTCGGGTCGGCCAGGCCGATCTGCAAACGGCCATCCGGCAACTGGTCGAGGACCAGGGCGCGGAAACGGCGGGCCGGCGCCTCGGGCAGGAGCTTGATGAGTTCCGGCTTGGGGGTGAAATTCTTGAGGTCAATGAAGGGAATCCGCAACTGCCGGGCCAGCGCCTGGGAGATACCTTCCTCGGTGACGTAGCCGCACTCGACAAAAACACGCCCAAGCTTGCGCCCGGTGCGT
Organism: uncultured beta proteobacterium; assembly: GCA_903930395.1. Classification (GTDB taxonomy): domain Bacteria; phylum Pseudomonadota; class Gammaproteobacteria; order Burkholderiales; family Rhodocyclaceae; genus Azonexus. The sequence goes on along the minus strand of CAIYYE010000524.1, from coordinate 9,225 downwards.
TTTTGTTCGCCCAGCGCAAGTTGCAATTGCTCGCTGGTCAGCAGGCCTTGCTCGATCAGCAGGTCACCGAGCCGGATTTTTTGCGGGGGGGGCATCCCGACCTCCAAAATACCTTAAGAAATCACGTTAACAAATTGAACTTACATAATAAGTTCAAACATTAGACGCTTTTTCGGCCCCCGGCAAGCCTGCCGTCCTGCGATAACGGCAAGGTAGGCGATTATCGGTGCCGGCTGCCGCTCCGATGTTGCTGCGGACCACCGGGTTTTTGCCCGGTTTTTTGCGCCTGCGGCCGACCCGGCTGCGGCTTGCGCGCGCCGCGCGGCGGCTGCACCGGCTTGGGCGGAGCAATAGCCGAAGGCTCGAAGCCCGGTATGACTTCACGCTCGAGATCGCGCTTGATCAGGCGCTCGATGTCGCGCAGGCTGCCACGCTCGTCGTGGCTGACCAGCGAGATCGCCTCGCCTTCCATGCCGGCCCGACCGGTACGGCCGATACGATGCACGTAGTCTTCGGCAACATTGGGCAGTTCGTAGTTGATGACGTAGGGCAGCGCATCAATGTCGATACCGCGCGCCGCGATGTCGGTGGCGACGAGGGCGACCAACTTGCCTTCCTTGAAATCGGTCAAGGCACGGGTTCGGGCGCCTTGCGACTTGTCGCCGTGGATGGCGGCCGACTTGATGCCAGCTTTTTCGAGGGTGCGCGAGAGGGCGTCGGCGCCATGCTTGGTGCGGGCAAAAACCAGGACCTGATGCCAGCCACGCGTTTCAAAAAGGTGGCAGAGCAATTCTTTTTTCTGGTCGCGATTGGTTTCAATGACCCGCTGGGTGACCGTTTCGGCCGCCGTGTTGCGCGCAGCGACATCGACCGAAGCCGGATTATGGAGCAGGCCAGAAGCCAGTTCGCGGATATCCGGCGAGAAGGTCGCCGAGAACATCAGGTTCTGACGCTGTTTGGGCAAGAGTGCGATGATCTTGCGGATGTCGCGGATGAAGCCCATGTCGAGCATGCGGTCGGCTTCGTCGAGAACAAAAATCTCGACTTTGGACAGATCAACCGTGCGTTGCTGGACGTGATCGAGCAAACGGCCCGGCGTCGCGACGAGCACATCGACACCCCGGCGCAGGTTGGCAATCTGCGGATTGATTCCGACGCCACCGAAAACGGCGAGCGAATTGACCGGCAGGTATTTGCCGTAGGTACGTACGCTTTCCTCAACCTGGATGGCCAGTTCGCGGGTAGGCGTCAGGACGAGCACGCGCGGCGTCTTGCTGACGCGGGTCAGGCGCTCGCCGCTGCACAGGCGGTGCAGGATGGGCAGCGTGAAGCCAGCCGTCTTGCCGGTGCCGGTTTGGGCCGTGGCCATGAGGTCGCGGCCGGTCATTACGGCGGGAATGGCCTGGGCCTGGATCGGCGTCGGCGTGTCGTAGCCCTGCTCGCTGACGGCGCGCAGAAGTTCGGCCTTGAGGCCGAGATCGGTAAATTGCATGGGAACTCCGTGCGGGCAGCCCGGCATCGCCGGCCGCCCGCTGATCAATCAGATAAGGGCCAGACCCCGTTCGAGGTCGGCCTGAAGATCCTCCACCGCTTCGAGGCCGACGGCGATGCGCAGCAGCCCTTCATTGATGCCGGCCGCGGCCCGGGCTTCCGGGGTGATGCGGCCATGCGTGGTGGAGGCAGGATGGGTGATGGTGGTCTTGGTATCGCCGAGATTGGCGGTAATGGAGAGCAGACGGCAGTTGTCGACGACCTGCCAGGCTTGCTCGCGGGCGCCCCTGACTTCAAAGGCGACAATGGCGCCGCCGGATTTCTGCTGCTGTTTCGCCAGTTCGTGTTGCGGATGCGAAGGCAGGCCCGGGTAGAAAACCCGCGCCACTTTCGGGTGCGTTTCGAGCCAGGTGGCCAGTTGCAAGGCATTGGCCGATTGGGCATCGACGCGCAGCTTCAGCGTTTCCAGACCCTTGAGGAGCACCCAGGCATTGAAGGCCGACAAGGTCGGGCCGGCAGTGCGCAGGTATTTGAAAACTTCTTCGGTCAGTTTCTTCGGGCCGCAAACGGCACCGCCAAGGACGCGGCCCTGACCGTCGAGGAACTTGGTCGCCGAATGAATGACCAGATCGGCACCCATGTCGAGCGGACGCTGCAGGATGGGCGTGCAAAAGCAGTTGTCGACGGCGACCAGGATATCGTTGGCGTGGGCGATGGCAACCAGGGCCTTGATATCGGCAATCTCGGTCAGCGGATTGGACGGCGTTTCGAGGAAAAACAGTTTGGTTTCCGGCCGGATCGCCGCTTCCCACGCCGCAGGATCGGTGTGCGAAACGAAGGTCGTGGTGATGCCGGTGCGCGACAGGATGTTGTTGAACAACTGCACGGTAGCGCCGAACAGGCTGTTCGAGGCAACGATGTGGTCGCCCTGCTTGAGATGCGCCAGCACGGCAGCCATGATGGCCGACATGCCGCTCGCCGTGGCGACGCAATCCTCGGCGCCTTCGAGGGCGGCCAGGCGCTCCTCGAACATGGTGACGGTGGGGTTGGTGAAACGGGCGTAGACATTGCCCTCTTCCTCGCCGGAAAAGCGGCGGGCCGCCTGCGCGGCACTCGGGAAGACAAAGCTGGAGGTCAGGTAGAGCGCTTCGGAATGCTCGCCAAACTGGCTGCGCTGCTGGCCGGCGCGAACAGCCAGGGTTTCCGGACGGTATTCGGGCAAATCACTCATGATCAATCCTGGGCATCGGCCGCCAGTTGCAGGACCAGTTGCTGCGATGCCTTGCCGTCGCCGTCGTCGTCATTCTTCGAACCCTTGGCACCGCGCTTGCCTTCAACGGCATCGAGGTAATGTTCGTCGATGTCGCCGGTGATGTAGCAACCATCAAAACAGGAGGCGTCGAACAGCGTGAGGTCAGCCCGCAACGATGTGACAGACTCCTTGAGTGCCTCGATATCCTGATAGACCAGCGCATCGGCGCCGATTTCGGTGGCGATTTCGTCACCGGTCCGGCCCGTGGCGATCAGCTCGGCCCGGGTCGGCATATCGATGCCGTAGACATTGGGGAAACGCACGGGCGGGGCCGCCGAGGCGAAATAGACCTTGACGGCGCCGGCAGCGCGGGCCATGTCGACAATTTCGCGACTGGTCGTACCGCGGACGATGGAGTCATCGACGAGCAGGACGCGCTTGCCCTTGAATTCCTGGCCAACGGTATTGAGCTTCTGGCGCACGGACTTACGGCGCATGGCCTGACCGGGCATGATGAAGGTACGGCCAACATAGCGATTCTTGACGAAACCTTCGCGGAACGGAATGCCGAGCACCTGCGCCAGTTGCATGGCCGACGGGCGGCTGGAATCGGGAATGGGAATGACGACGTCGATTTCCTCGACCGGAATGTGCTTCTTGACCTTCTCGGCCAGCTTTTCACCCATGGCCAGACGCGACTCATAGACGGAAACGCCGTCGATCACAGAATCCGGACGGGCCAGATAGACGTATTCGAAAATGCACGGCGCGTACATCGGCTGCTGTGCACACTGGCGGCTATGGAACTGGAAATTGAAGTCGATGAAAACTGCTTCGCCCGGCTCGATGTCGCGCACCATCTTGAAACCCAGGGTATCGAGGGCGACGGATTCGGACGACACGAGGTATTCCATGCCTTCCGGCGTCTCATTCTGGCCATAGACGAGCGGACGAATGCCGTGCGGGTCGCGGAAGGCAAGCAGGCCGTAGCCGGCGATCAGGACAACCACCGCGTAGGCGCCGCGACAGCGACGATGGACGCCACCGACTGCCTGGAAGATGGCATCGACATCGAGTTCGTAGCCATGCGCCGCCGATTGCAGTTCGTGGGCCAGGACGTTGAGCAGGACTTCCGAGTCGGAATTGGTATTGATGTGCCGGCGGTCGAGGCGGAACATCTCACCCTTCAGCTGCTCGGCATTGGTCAGGTTGCCGTTGTGCCCGAGACACAGGCCGAAAGGCGAATTGACGTAGAAAGGCTGGGCCTCGGCGAAGTTGTAGGCCGAACCGGCAGTCGGGTAACGGACGTGGCCGATACCGCAATTGCCGGGCAGGGCCCGCATGTTGCGCGTCCGGAAAACATCGCGAACGAGCCCCGGCCCCTTGTGCAGGTGAAAGGTATTGTTCTCCGCCGTAGCGATCCCCGCCGCATCCTGGCCGCGATGCTGAAGCACCATGAGGCCGTCGTAAAGCAGCTGATTGACCGGCGTTGTCGCCATTACACCCAGAATCCCGCACATAGTTTTTCCTGCCTAGCTAAATCGAATTCGTTTTGCCAAATCGTCGGGCAACCAGGGTTTGGCTGCCATGACGACCGTTTCCAGAGGTGCCGCCAGGGTGGCATCCCGCCACCATGACTGCGTCGGCGCCGAGGTCATGCCCCCCAGTCCGACCAGCACCATGCATATCAATACGCCGCGCACCAGTCCGAAAAGCATGCCGAGGATGCGATCCGACACGGACAGGCCCAAGGCTTTGACCATGCTGCGCACAACCATGTTCAACAGCGCCATCGCCACCAGCACACCGATAAATATCGCGACACAACCGGCCAGCGTCCGCAATGCCGGGTCACTCAGGCCGGCAAAGAGAGAACGCCCGACCGGAGCGCCGAATTCCACGGCGGCAAATATCCCCAGCCCCCAGGCGACCAGCGAGATCACTTCGCCGACCACGCCGCGCCACACACCAAACAGCAGCGACAGCCCGACAATACCGATTACCACGTAGTCAAAACCGGTCATGGCTTGGCCGCAACAACTCCACTGATACCGATGCGCTTCATCTTTTCCAGTGCCTTGTCGGCCGCCTCGCGACTAGCGAAGGGACCAGCCCGGACACGCGTCTTTTTGCCCTGCGGCGTATCGAGCGGCTCGCTGAAGGTCTTGATGCCCTCCTCGGTGAGCTTGGTCTTGAGCACCTTGACGTTGGCCTCATTGGAGAAAGCGCCAATCAATACCAGGTATTCGCCACCTTTTGCGGCTGGCTTGGCCTCTGCCGCCTGACCGGCCAGGATGGCGGCAGCCCGCTTGGCATCCTCGGCCTTGGGCTTCTCGACCGGCTTTTCCGCGACTTTGGCGGCTGGCTTTTCCGCTGCCTTTTCCGGCGCTTTTTCCGGCTTCGCTGGAGCCTTCTCAACGATTTTCTCGGCCGGAGCTGCCTCCTTGGTCACTTCGAGAACGCGTGCTGTCGCCTTCACCGAAGGCTCGACAACTGCCGCAGCAGGGGCATCTACCGGCTTGGCTGCGGATTTTTCAAGGGGCGCTGCGGCAAATTTCGGGGCAAAGGGCTTTTCATCCTGCCCCGGAATGCGGATTTCGACATCCTGCACGGCCTGACGCGGCTCGTGATCCATCACCATGGGCAGCACTACGGCAACCAAGGATACGAAGAAAACCGCCCCGACCAGACGGCGGCGGGCGCGTTTCTTGAGGTGCAACTGACTGTCGTTGTCTTCCATGACTAGGGTTTTTTCCGAAGCGTTTCAAGCGCGCCGGCTACCGTGTAGAAGGATCCAAAGGCGAGGATTCTATCACTTTCAGCGGCCTGCCCCTTGGCAGCTTGCATGGCAAGCTGCGGCGAAGCATGGCAAACCACCTCGCCACCGAGTCCGGTTTCGACAATGATCCTGGCCAGTGTCTCGGCGCTCGTCCCTCTAGGGCCGGCCAGCGTTGCCAGATGCCAGACATCGACCTTGCCCCTGAGGGGCGTCAGCGCGCCGACGATATCCTTGTCGCTGAGCATGCCGAGGACAGCCAGGGTCTGGTTGAAAAAACCCATGCCCGAAAGATTGTCGGCGAGCACCTTGATGGCCTGCGGGTTGTGCCCGACATCCAGCACAATGGCCGGCTTGCCGGGTACCACCTGGAAGCGTCCCGCCAACTCGGTCTCGATCAGACCCGGACGGATGGCCTGCATGGTCACCGGCAGCTTGGCGCCAAGCGCATCGAGCGCCGCCAGCGCAACGGCGGCATTGTGCAACTGGGTCGGGCCGCGCAGGCCCGGATAAGCCAGGGCGCGCTTGATCAACTGCGGACCCGAGCGACACCACCAGCGCCATTGCAGGCGGTTTTCATTGGTTTCGGCGGCCGGCCGCTCAAAACCGAAATCCCGACCGATCAGGCGCAGATCGGCGCCAATGCTGGCAGCGTGATCGAGCAGGCTTTGCGGTGGATGGGGATCGGCACACAGGGCCGGCTTGCCGGCACGGAAAATACCGGCTTTTTCGAAACCTATGCTCTCACGATCCGGGCCCAGCCAGTCGGTGTGATCGATGGCCACCGTCGTCACGATGGAAACATCCGGCTCGTAGGCATTGACCGCATCGAGGCGGCCACCCAGGCCGACTTCGAGAATGGCTGCCTCGACACCGGCCTCGGCAAAGACTTCCCAGGCGGCCAGCGTACCGAATTCGAAATAGGTCAGCGCCACCCCACCCGCCTGCCGGCGCGCTGCTTCGACGCGGGCGAAGGCGACACACAGGGCCTCATCGCTGACCGACTTGCCGTTCAGGCGAACCCGCTCGTTGTAGGCCATGAGGTGCGGCGAGGTATAGCAACCAACCTTGTAACCGGCCCGATCAATGATGTTTTCGAGATAGGCGCAGGTCGAGCCCTTGCCATTGGTGCCGCCGACAATGATCACCGGACAGTGCTGGGTCTGGCCAAGCGCCGCCTTGACCCGGCGAATGCGGTCCAGCCCCAGCTCGATGCCGGCCTGACCTTTCGGGTGCAGGCCTTCGAGGTGGCGCAACCAGTCTTCGAGTGTCTTCAAACGATGGCCGGCAACTTTTGCAGCAGCGCCAGGACGCGGGCCACTTGGTCACGCAGTTCGCGGCGGTCGACGATCATGTCGATGGCGCCCTTTTCCATGATGAATTCGGAACGCTGGAAGCCGTCCGGCAGGGTTTCGCGCACCGTCTGCTCGATGACGCGGGGGCCGGCAAAGCCGATCAGGGCCTTGGGTTCGGCGATGACCACGTCGCCAACGAAGGCGAAGGAGGCCGAAACGCCGCCCATGGTCGGGTCGGTGAGAATGGAAATGAAGGGCTGGCCGGCTTCCGAGAGCTTGGTCAGGGCAGCCGTCGTCTTCGCCATCTGCATCAGGGAGAACAGACCTTCCTGCATGCGGGCGCCGCCGGATGCGGTGATGCAGATAAAGGGCATCTTCTGCTCGACAGCTGCCTGGACGCCACGGACGAAACGTTCGCCAAGGACCGAGCCCATCGAGCCGCCCATGAAGTCGAACTCGAAGGCAGCGGCGACGACCGGCATGGTCTTGATGGCGCCCTGGAGAACGACCATCGAATCGCTTTCGCCGCTTGATTCGTTGGCATCCATGAGGCGATCCGGGTAACGCTTGGAATCCTTGAATTTCAGGCTGTCGACGGGCAGCACTTCGGCACCGATCTCGTAGCGACCTTCGGCATCGAGCAGGAGATCGAGGCGCTGACGGGCATTGACGCGATTATGGTGGCCACACTTGGGACAGACCTGCAGATTGTTTTCGAGGTCGGTCGCGTAGAGCACGGCCTCGCACGACGGACACTTGCTCCACAGGCCTTCGGGCAGGTTGCCCCGGCGCTGGGCGCCTTGTTCGCGCTTGATCTTGGGGGGCAGCAGTTTGGTCAGCCAGCTCATTTTTTCACCTCATCCACACCACGACGAATATCTGACACCAGGGCTTTCACATTGGCACAGGCAGTTTCTGCGGTCGATTTTTCAATTTCTTCAATAATCCGGCTGCCAACCACGACGGCATCGGCGATACGGGCGATACGGGCGGCTGTCGCTGCATCGCGAATGCCGAAACCGACACCGACCGGCAGGCCGGTCTTTTCACGAATCAGCGGCAGGCGCTCGGCCACCGCCTCGACATTCAAGGCACCGGAGCCGGTGACGCCGGCCAGCGAAACGTAATAGACATAACCGCTGGCAATCTCGGCAACCTGGGCGATACGCTCGGCATTCGAGGTCGGCGCCAGCAGAAAAATCGGGTCCATGCCCTGGGCCTTCATGGCGGCCCCGAAGGCGAGCGCTTCTTCCGGCGGGTAATCAACGACCAGTACGCCATCAACGCCGGCCTGCGAGGCGGCGGCGGCAAATTTCTCCAGCCCCATCGCCTCGATCGGATTGGCATAACCCATGAGGACAACCGGCGTCTTGTCGTCAGTCTTGCGGAAGTCGACGACCAGTTGCAGCACCTTGCGCAGCGTCATGCCCTTGGCCAGGGCGCGCTCGGAGGCACGCTGGATGGTCGGGCCATCGGCCATCGGGTCGGAGAAGGGAACACCGAGTTCGATGACATCGGCGCCGGCTTCGACCAGGGTATGCATCAAGGGCAGGGTCAGCGCAGCATCGGGATCGCCGGCCGTGATGAAAGGAATCAGGGCCTTGCGGCCTTCGGCATTGAGCCGGTCAAAAGCAGATTTGATGCGCGACATCAGAAGACTATCCCCGACTTTTCAGCAACGGTGTGCATGTCCTTGTCACCGCGACCCGAGAGGTTGACCAGCAGAATCTTGTCCTTGGCCAGGGTCGGCGCCAGCTTGGCAGCGTAGGCCAGGGCATGGCTCGATTCAAGGGCCGGGATGATGCCTTCGATGCGGCACAGGGTATGGAAGGCGGCCAGCGCCTCGGCATCCGTCACCGGCTGGTATTCAGCTCGGCCGAGATCCTTGAGCCAGGCGTGTTCCGGCCCGACCCCGGGGTAGTCGAGACCGGCCGAGACCGAATGCGTCTCGATGATCTGGCCGTCTTCGTCCTGCAGCAGGTAGGTCCGGTTGCCGTGCAGCACGCCGGGCACGCCGGCAGTCAGCGAGGCCGAGTGGCGGCCGGTTTCCATGCCGTCGCCGGCCGCTTCGACGCCGATCAGGCGCACGCCCTCGACATTGATGTAAGGGTAGAAGATACCCATGGCGTTGGAGCCGCCGCCGACACAGGCGATCACGGCGTCAGGCTGGCGGCCGGTCATTTCCGGCATCTGGGTCAGGCATTCCTCGCCGATGATCTTCTGGAAATCGCGGACCAGCATCGGGTAAGGGTGCGGGCCGGCAACCGTGCCGATGATGTAGAAGGTGTTGTGGATATTGGTGACCCAGTCGCGCATGGCTTCGTTGAGCGCGTCCTTGAGGGTCTTCGAGCCGGACTCGACCGGGACGACGGTGGCACCAAGCAGTTTCATGCGGTAAACGTTGGCAGCCT
>CAIYYE010000523.1 GCA_903930395.1 uncultured beta proteobacterium | reverse complement strand
AGTGAAAAAGCCGGTAGCCGAAGTTGCACCACCAGTCGCCACTCCGCCGCATTGTCCTGTTCGAAAAGGGCATGGACTTTCAGGTCATCGATGTCGACATGTTCAACAAGCCGGAAGAAATGGCCGCCATCAACCCGCACAATCGTGTGCCGGTGCTGGTCGAGCGCGATCTCGTCCTGTTTGAACCGAACATCATCAACGAATACATCGACGAACGTTTCCCGCATCCGCAACTGATGCCGGCCGACCCGATCATGCGCGCCCGCGCCCGCCAGTTGCTGGTCGGCATGGAACGCGAAATCTTCTCCTTCATGGAAGTGATCGAAAAGAATGGCAAGACGGCCGACAAGGCGCGCCAGGAAATCAAGGCTCGCCTGACCGAAATCGTACCCATCTTCAACAAGCAGAAGTTCATGCTCGGCGACGAGTTCTCCATGCTCGACGTTGCCATTGCTCCCTTGCTCTGGCGTCTCGACCACTACGGCATCGACCTCGGCAAGGCCGCGGCGCCGCTCATGAAGTACGCCGAGCGCATCTTCAGCCGTCAGGGCTTCATCGACGCACTGACGCCGTCCGAAAAGGCTATGCGCAAGTAAGCATGGGACTTCCGTCTACCAAGCCTTACCTGCTAAGGGCCATCTGGGAGTGGTGCTGCGATAACGGCTTCACGCCCCACATCGCGGTGGAGGTTGATGAGCGAACCCGCGTCCCCCGCGAGTTCGTCCGCGATGGTCAGATTGTCCTCAATCTGGGCCCCGATGCGACCAAGAAATTGCTGATCGGAAACGATTTCATCGATTTTCAGGCCCGTTTTGGCGGTGTCGCCCGCGAATTGTCGGTGCCCGTCGAACGTGTTTCGGCCATTTATGCGCGGGAAAATGGCGCTGGAATGGCCTTCGAAGTTGAAGGTGCGGAAGACGAGGCGGATGCTGAGTTCATCGACGCTGCCGAAGCCAAGGTGGAGCCAGAAGAGCCGCCACCGGAACCGCCACGCCCGGAAACGGGGCGTCCCTGGTTGCAACGCATCAAATAGGGACACAGGCTGCGGTTGACGCACTAAAAAGGGGAAATTCCGGAATGGGGTTTCCCCTTTTTGCTTGCAAGTGCATGATTTTTCTAGGTGGCATAGCTGTTGCTCAAGCCAAGCCGGAAGGAAAATAATGCAAACTGAAGTCAAATCTACGTGTTGCTACTGCGGTGTCGGCTGCGGCGTGCTCATCGAAACCGAGGACGGAAAGATCACCGGCTTGCGCGGTGACCCGGAACACCCGGCCAATCGGGGCCGCTTGTGCACCAAGGGTGCGACCCTGAAGCAGACGGCCAACCCGACCTATCGTTTGCTTCATCCGGAAAAGCGGCCCGCTCGCGGCCTGCCCGGAAAACGTGTGGGCTGGGATTCGGCGCTCGACGAAGCGGCCGAACGTTTCGCTGCCACCATCCGGCAATACGGCCCTGATTCAGTAGCCTTCTATATTTCCGGCCAGTTGATGACCGAGGACTATTACGTCTTCAACAAGCTGGCCAAGGGTCTGATCGGCACCAACAACGTCGATACCAATTCACGCCTCTGCATGTCGTCGGCCGTCGCCGGCTACAAGCAGACGCTCGGGGCTGATGCGCCGCCGTGCTGCTACGCCGACATCCTGCAGGCCAAGGTCATCTTCATCGCTGGCGCCAATCCCGCCATCGCGCACCCCATCGTTTTTCGCTACATAGAAGATGCCAAGGCGGCCAACCCGGACCTCAAGATCATCGTGGCCGATCCGCGTCGTTCCGAAAGTGCCGAGATCGCCGACCTGCATCTGCCGATCAAGCCGGGCAGCGATATCGCGCTGTTCAATGGCATGCTGCAGGTGATGATCAGCGAAGGTCTGGTTGATCAGGCCTATGTCGACGCCCACACCAGCGGTTTCGATGCGTTGGCCGACATAGTCAAAAATTATCCGCCCGAGAAAGTTGCTGCGCTGTGCGGCATTCCGGCCGAATCCATCGTCCAGGCGGCGCGCTGGTTCGCTGCCAGCGGGGCGTCCCTTTCGCTGTACTGCCAGGGCCTCAACCAGTCGGCCCACGGCACTCACAACAACGCCGGCATCATTCATCTGCATTTGGCCAGCGGACAGATCGGCAAGCCGGGCGCCGGCCCGTTCTCATTGACCGGGCAGCCCAACGCCATGGGGGGCCGCGAAGTCGGTGGCCTTTCCAACCTGCTGTCGGCCCACCGTGATCTGGCCAATCCCGAACATCGGGCCGAGGTGGCGCGCCTCTGGGGTGTCGCCGATGTTCCGGCGACCCCGGGAAAGTCTGCGGTCGACCTGTTCAAGGCCCTGAAAACCGGCGAAATCAAGGCCGTCTGGATCGCCTGCACCAATCCGGCGCAGTCCCTGCCCAACCAGGCCTCCGTGCGCGAGGCGCTAGGGGCGGCCGAGTACGTCGTCCTGCAGGAAGCCTATGGCAATACCGATACCGCCGATTTTGCCGATCTCCTGCTGCCGGCCAGCAGCTGGGGCGAAAAGCAGGGCACGGTGACCAACTCGGAGCGCTGCATCACGCGCGTCTGCCCGGCGATT
>CAIYYE010000522.1 GCA_903930395.1 uncultured beta proteobacterium | reverse complement strand
GTCTATCTCGACCACAATGCCACGACGCCGCTAGCCCCCGCGGTGCTGGCAGCGATGTTGCCCTGGCTGGAAAGCCAGTACGGCAATGCGTCGAGTCGTCACGAGTATGGCCGGCAGGCCCGGCAAGCCATCGACGAAGCGCGGCAGAAGGTCGCTGCGGCCGTCAAGGCGCATCCCACCGAAGTGGTTTTCACCAGCGGTGGCAGCGAAGCCAACAATCTTTTCCTGAAGGGCGCGGCAGCCAGCCTCAAGCCAGGTCTGCTGGCCGTCAGCGCCATCGAACATCCCTGCATCCTCAAGCCGGCCGCACAATTGGCCCGGCAGGGCTGGCAGCTCCGGCATCTGGCCGTCGACAGCGCCGGGCGGGTCAATATTGAAGACTATGCCGAAGCCTTGCTTGAGCAGCCGAAACTGCTCTCGGTCATGCTCGCCAACAACGAAACCGGTGTTGTCCAGGATGTGGCGGCGCTGGCCCATGCCGCCAGCAGCACGGGCGCCTGGTTTCATAGCGATGCGGTGCAGGCGCTGGGCAAGCTGGCTATCGATTTTCGCGCCCTCAATGCGGCTGGCGTGCACGCCATGACCCTGTCGGCGCACAAGGCGGGCGGCCCCAAGGGCGCTGCGGCGCTGGTGCTCGACAAGCGCGTCGAATTGCAGCCGCTGATTGCCGGTGGCGGCCATGAGCGCGGACTGCGTTCCGGTACCGAAAATGTACCGGCCATCGTCGGTTTTGGTGTCGCAGCGGAACTTGCGGCGGCGCGTGTTGCCGAACAGTCGGCTCACTTGCGAGCCATGCAGGCGAAGCTGGAAGCCGGACTGGCAGCACAGGGCGCCCGGATATTTGCAACGGAAGTGACGCGTTTGCCGAATACCAGCTATTTCGCCTTCCCCAACATCGATGGCGAAACTCTGGTCGGCAAACTGGATCGTGAAGGCTTTGCCGTGGCCAGCGGTGCCGCCTGTTCCAGCGCCAATCCTGAGCCGTCGCATGTCTTGCGCGCCATGGGCGTTGCGCCTGAAATCGCCCGTGGTGCCGTGCGGGTCAGCCTTGGCGCCAGTAATACCGACGCCGAGATCGAACAATTCATCAATGCCTTGCGGGTGACAGTCGGACGCCTGCAGGGACTGACAGCCATTCATTGAGTGCCTGCCTGAACAACCCGACCTAGTGAGAATGACGATGAAACTCCCCATTTACCTCGATTACTCGGCCACCACCCCGGTCGACCCACGGGTCGCCGACAAGATGATTCCCTACCTGTGCGAGCATTTCGGCAATCCTGCCTCGCGTTCGCACAGCTTCGGCTGGGTCGCCGACACGGCGGTCGAAGAAGCGCGCGAACAGGTCGCGGCGCTGGTCGGGGCCGATCCCAAGGAAATCGTCTGGACCTCCGGTGCCACCGAATCCAACAATCTCGCCATCAAGGGCGCCGCCAATTTCTACGCCGGCACCAAGGGCAAGCACATCATCACCGTCAAGACCGAGCACAAGGCCGTGCTCGACACCGTGCGCGAACTGGAGCGCCAGGGTTTCGAGGCCACCTACCTGGACGTCAAGGAAGACGGCTTGCTCGACCTGGAAGTCTTCAAGGCGGCGATTCGCCCGGATACCGTGCTCGCCTCGGTGATGTACGTCAATAACGAAGTCGGCGTCATCCAGCCGATTGCCGAACTGGGCGAGATTTGCCGCGAGAAGGGTGTGATCTTCCACGTCGATGCGGCCCAGGCCACCGGCAAGGTCGATATTGACCTGAGCAAGCTCAAGGTCGACCTGATGAGCTTCTCGGCCCACAAGACCTATGGCCCCAAGGGCATCGGCGCGCTCTACGTCCGCCGCAAGCCGCGTGTCCGTCTGGAAGCGCAGATGCACGGTGGTGGCCATGAGCGCGGTTTCCGCTCCGGCACGCTGGCGACGCACCAGATTATCGGCATGGGCGAAGCCTTCCGTCTGGCGCGTCTGGAAATGGCTGAAGAGAACAAGCGTATCGGCGCCCTGCGCGACAAGCTGCTCAAGGGCCTGCAGGACATCGAGGAAACCTTCGTCAATGGCGATCTGACGCAGCGCGTCGCGCACAACCTGAACATCAGCTTCGCCTATGTTGAAGGCGAGTCGATGATCATGGCGATCAAGGACCTGGCGGTGTCTTCCGGTTCGGCCTGCACCTCGGCCAGCCTCGAGCCGTCCTACGTCCTGCGCGCCCTTGGGCGCGATGACGAACTGGCCCACAGTTCCATTCGTTTCAGCATCGGCCGCTTTACGACCGAAGAAGAAATTGACTATGCAATCAAATTGTTGCATACGAAAGTTGGCAAACTACGTGAGCTTTCGCCGCTCTGGGAAATGTTCAAGGACGGCATCGATCTGAGCACCGTCCAGTGGGCAGCGCACTAAAGAATTTCAAGGAGAAGCAGCATGAGCTACAGCATCAAGGTTATTGATCACTACGAAAACCCGCGCAACGTTGGTTCCTTCGGCAAGGAAGATGACGGTGTCGGCACCGGCTTGGTCGGCGCGCCGGCTTGCGGCGACGTCATGAAATTGCAGATCAAGGTCAACAAGGCTGGCGTTATCGAGGATGCCAAGTTCAAGACCTATGGTTGCGGTTCGGCTATTGCCTCTTCGTCGCTGGTGACCGAATGGGTCAAGGGCAAGACGGTCGATCAGGCGCTTTCGATCAAAAACACCGAAATCGCCGAGGAATTGGCCCTGCCGCCGGTTAAAATTCACTGTTCGATTCTCGCCGAGGATGCCATCAAGGCAGCCGTGGCGGATTACAAGAAAAAGCACGGAGAATAAGATGGGCGTCACCTTGAGCGACAAGGCGGCAACACACGTTGCCAACTTTCTGGCCAAACGCGGCAAAGGCATCGGCCTGCGCCTCGGCGTGCGAACGAGTGGCTGTTCCGGCATGGCGTACAAGCTGGAGTTCGTCGACGAGGTGAATCCCGATGATCTGGTCTTCGAACACAATGGCGTCAAGGTCATTGTCGACGCCAAGAGCATGCCTTACCTCGACGGTATGGAACTCGACTTCGCCCGCGAGGGTTTGAACGAAGGTTTCAAGTTCAACAATCCGAACGTCAAGGATCAGTGCGGCTGCGGCGAGTCGTTTAACGTCTGATGGATTTCCGGGCCGACCATTTCTCCCTGTTTGGGCTGAATCCGGGCTTTCGGCTCGATCTCTCCGACCTCGATTCGCGCTATCGCGATATTCAGGCGCAGGTGCATCCGGATCGTTTCGTCAATGCGGGCGATGCCGAACGCCGGCTGTCGATGCAATGGGCGACGCACGCCAACGAGGCCTACCAGACGCTGAAAAAGCCGCTGGAGCGGGCCAAGTACATGCTGCATCTGGCCGGCCACGACATCCAGGCGGAGAGCAACACCGCCATGCCGGCCGATTTCCTGATGGAGCAGATGGAATGGCGTGAAGCGGTCATGGAAGCGCGTGGTGGTGGCGACCATCACGAGCTGGAACACCTGCACAACCGGCTGCGCGGCGACATCAACGACCGTTATGAAGAACTCGCTCAACTGTTCGGTCAGGACGAACTGGCGCTGGCTACCGACCGTGTCCGACGCCTGATGTTCCTGGAAAAACTCCTGTACGAAATCGACGACGCGCTGGCGTCGCTGGAAGAATAGCTATGGCACTGTTTCAAATCGCCGAACCCGGCGAATCGGCGGCTCCGCACGAGCACAAGCTCGCCATCGGGATCGATCTGGGTACCACCAACTCGCTGGTCGCCACCGTGCGCAGCGGCATCGCCATCTGCCTCAGCGACGAGCAGGGGCGGCCCTTGCTGCCCTCGGTCGTGCGCTACAACGCGGACAACTCGACCGAAGTCGGCTACGACGCGCAGACCAGGCAGGCCATCGATCCGCGCAATACCATCGTTTCGGTCAAACGCTTCATGGGGCGCGGTCTGAAGGACATTGCCCACGTCGAAGCCATGCCCTACGACTTCGTCGAAGCGCCGGGCATGGTCAAGGTCAATACCATCGCCGGCATCAAGAGCCCGGTCGAAGTCTCGGCCGAGATCCTGAAAAGCCTCAAGCAGCGTGCCGAAACCGCGTTGGCGGGTGAACTGGTCGGTGCTGTGATCACCGTGCCTGCGTATTTTGACGACGCCCAGCGTCAGGCCACCAAGGATGCGGCGCGTCTGGCCGGCCTCAATGTCCTGCGCCTGCTCAACGAACCGACCGCGGCGGCCATTGCCTATGGGCTGGATAACGGTGCCGAGGGCGTTTATGCGGTCTATGACCTGGGTGGCGGCACTTTCGATATTTCGATCCTGAAACTGACCAAGGGCGTTTTCGAGGTCATGTCCACCGGCGGCGATTCGGCCCTCGGCGGTGATGACTTCGACCATCGCATCTTCTGCTGGGTGATCGAGCAGGCCAAGCTGCAGCCGCTCTCGCCGGAAGACGGCCGCCTGCTCATGATGCGCTGCCGCGAAGCCAAGGAATTCCTCACCAACAATCCGGAAGCACCGCTCACGGCGCGCCTGTCCACCGGCGAGATGGTCGATGTCAAACTCGACGTCGCGACCTTTGCCGGCATTGCCCAGACGCTGATTTCCAAGACCCTGCAGCCGGTCAAGAAGGCCCTCCGCGATGCCGGACTGCGCGCCGAAGACATCAAGGGCGTCGTCATGGTCGGTGGCGCTACGCGTATG
>CAIYYE010000521.1 GCA_903930395.1 uncultured beta proteobacterium | reverse complement strand
GTTGTTGCGTGCAGAGCCGGCAAATCTGATGATTTATTGCGGAATCACGATGGTTCGCCCGATCACAGAACTGGCACGTAGTTTCGAGCAGCGAGAGAAGGTCAAGGTCGAAATTGCCCAGGGAGGGTCAGAAGATCTTTACCAAAGCGCCCGAAAAAGCCGGTACGGTGACATTTACTTCCCCGGCGAGCCGTCGTATCGGGACAGGCATCTGGCCGAAGGCCTGCTCGGCGACTATCGGATCGTCGGGTACAACCAGCTCGCGCTGTTTGTCCAGAAAGGCAACCCGAAGCAGATCGCCCCCAACCTGAACGAGCTTTTTCGCAAGGATCTGGTGGTCATGATCGGCAATGCGGAGAGCGGCAGCGTCGGACAGGCAACCAAACAGATGCTCGACAAGCTGTCGATTTACCCGAAAGTGGTCAGCAAAGCAGCCTTTCTGATGCCGGACTCACGAACCATCAATATCAGCATGAAGCGCCAGGAGGCCGACCTGACCATCAATTGGCGCGCCACAGCCTATTTCCCGGATAACGCTGCACATATTGATGTGATTGACCTCGATCCTGCATTCGCGAAACCGCAGGCACTGATGCTGATGCCCCTGAGCTTTTCGAAAAGCCCGCAGTTGGCGAAAAAATTCATCGACTATGTTGCCTCGCCAGAGGGTCAGGCAACCTTCCGGAAATTCGGTTTTCTCGATGCGCAAGGCAACCGTTAAGTTGGCATGACCATCGCCAATATTCAGCCTCTCCGCCGGGCCAATGTCGCCCTGCTGGTGATGTTTTTTTTCGGCTTTCTATCGATTGTCGGGATCAGTGTGGTCTTTCAGAAAATGATTGATCACCTCGACGAACACCGCGTTAATGAACAGGCACGCTCGTTTGTCGGCGAGCAGATCGTCATATCCATACTTGAAGCCGAGCGACTCTTTTACCAGTTATCGACGAGCTCCGGGTCTGCTGCCCAGCAGCGTATCCTGCGCGATATTTCTCGCAATGCAGATGAACTCGACGGGTATTTGAAGGTCATACAGAACGGTGGGGTGGCCAAGCAGAAGTTGCAGCTGAACCTGTTTGGTAACGACGAGATGCTTCGAGAGGTCGAGTACTTCAACAACGAAAGACTCGGCGATTTCGAAATGTCGGTGATCGAGATCGCACCGTTTGTTGACCGTATCCGCGAACGTGCCAAGGACGTCGCCGCACTGCTCGTGACCCGGGATGGCTGCTTGGAAGGCGACCTGCCTTGCTTCAAGAAGACCATGGATGAAGTCAATCTGTTCTACAAGGCTCTACCATCCTTTTTCTTGCGCCTGAGCGAAAACGCCAATAGGCAGTTTTTTGAATCCCAGCAGCACCTGCAGCAACTTGAATCCGAAATCGCAACCCAACGAACCAATTTGCGTCGCACCCAACTCGTTCTAGTGATCAGTGTCATCCTGTCGGTGATGGGCATCGGTCTGAAATTCACCCGGCGCATCAATGTCACCCAACTGGAATTACAGATCGCCAAGGAACAGGCTGAGGCTGCAAATCTCGCCAAATCAAATTTTCTGGCGGTAATGAGCCATGAAATCCGAACGCCGATGAATGGCATTCTGGGCATGGCACAAGTGCTCGACAGTCGGCACATGGAGGACCAAGAGCGCGAGGAGTGCATCCGGATCATCCTCTCCTCCGGTCAGACATTATTGACACTGCTCAACGACATTCTTGACCTTTCCAAGGTCGAAGCCGGCAAGTTAAAACTGGCACCCGTCGAAATATCGCCCACCCAAATGCTGAGCGATACGGTTGACTTGTT
>CAIYYE010000520.1 GCA_903930395.1 uncultured beta proteobacterium | reverse complement strand
TTGACGCCGACGCTCAGGCCGAGGAAGCGGTGCAGACGCCCCATCCAGTCCGAGTCGCGGGTCGCCAGGTAGTCGTTGACCGTAATTACATGGACGCCCTTGCCGGAAATGGCATTGAGGTAGGCAGGCAGCGTACCGACCAGGGTCTTGCCTTCACCGGTCCGCATTTCGGCGATCTTGCCGTCATGCAGCACCATGCCGCCGATCATCTGGACGTCGAAGTGGCGCATGCCGAGGGACCGGACGCCGGCTTCACGCACCACGGCAAAAGCTTCGGGCAGGAGGTCGTCGAGCGATTCGCCATTGGCGTGGCGCTGGCGGAACTCGTCCGTCTTGGCCCGCAAGGCCTCGTCGCTGAGTGCCTGCATGGCCGGCTCAAACGCATTGATGCGCTTGACTGCCTGGGAATATTGTTTGATCAGCCGGTCGTTGCGGCTGCCGAAAATCTTTTTGAGTAGGCCGGATATCATCGCGATGGAATAAGGTTTGCGCAGTGCGGCAAAACGATGATTCTAACACGCCCCCATGACCCGTTGATGACGACCTAAATCAAGGGATTCGCCCTGCCTTAACGTCGCCTGACCTGCGCGTACTCGTCGCCCTGCTTGAGGAAATGTGCTGGGTTCTGGGCCACACCGAGCATGCGCACCTCGAAATGCAGATGCGGCCCGGTCGACCGCCCGGTATTGCCGACCGCGCCAATTTGCGCACCACGCTTGATCAGGCTGCCGGGCTGAACCTCCATGCGCGAGAGATGGGCGTAACGGGAGGTCAGTCCCTCGCCGTGATCGACTTCGATGAGGTTGCCGTATTCAGGATGATAGGCCGCTGACAGCACCACGCCATCCGCCGCGACAACCACCGGCGTACCCGGCTCGGCAGAAAAATCCATGCCTTCGTGCATGGAACGCAAGCCGGCAATCGGATCGCTGCGATGACCGAATGGTGAACCCAGGGCGGCATCTTTGACCGGCAGGATGGTCGGCAGCAAACGGTCCTTGACCCGCTTTTCGAGCAGCTTGAATTCAAGGAAGGCGAGATCGTCGCTGCGCTGCTCGACAGCGCCGGCCAGGCGGTCTATCTCGCGCTGGAGTTCGCCCGCCGACATCGGTGCCGCAATATAAGGCCCGCCCTGACCGGGCCTGGCCGCATTGACCAGCGGACGCTTGACGCCAACCAGGCCGGAAATGCGCTCGCCCAGCGTGTCGAGCTGCAAGACCTTGCCCTGCAATTCGCCAAGCCGCGTCGCCATCAATTGCAGATTGTTGTCGAGGTGGTCCCGCGCCTTCTTTTCTTCCTGTTGCTGCAACGACAGCATCAACTCTTCAACCAGCGGCAGGCGCAGGTGAACGGAAAGCCATGAGAACAGTGCCGAGGTCGAAAATACCAGAGCCAGCAGGACGAACAGCGTCAGAACCAGATGCCGGGGCATAATGGTGATGGTACGAGCCGCCTTGAGATGGCGCGAAACAAGAATAATCTGCACGGACACTCCAATGTACAACGGGCCTGAACACTACCTCGACAGGGACGCCGCCGCCGGCCGGGTCATGGCACACGCACGACTGCTGCTCAAGCTCTCGCGTCGCTTTGAAGCCGTCGCCCCGGCAGGGCTGCGGCACTCGGCACACGTTGCCAATTACAAGTTGGGAACCATCATTATCCACGCCGATAATGGCGCGGTCGCTGCCAAGATTCGCCAGCTGAGCCAGCGCCTGAGCAATGAATTATCGAAAGGAGGGGTGGAGTGTAGCGGCATCGAGGTAAAAGTTCAACCCCGTCAAATCCCTTCCCAATCAATGAGTTCTACACAGAAGCCCATCTCTGAAAAAGCGATCGGCATACTGCAGTCAACCACCGAAAAGCTGCCGGAAGGGCCGCTCAGGAGCGCTCTCGACAATCTGATGAGGCGCGCCGCTAGAGTGGAATGATCGCCAGCCGCTCGATAAACATCAGCGCAAAGACGATCAGTGCAAAGACAATTCCATACTTGAAAAGACGCCCACTCAGGGCCAGGTAATAGCGATTGCCGGTGAGGGTGTAGATCAGCAGACTGGCGCCGATGGCGACGACCAGGATGGCTGCAAGCAGGCGCAGCAGCCACATGGCTATCTATGCTGCTTGGGCGAGCCAGCGCGTGACGCCGCTCGGCGCCTCGTCGGCCTGCTCGAAAGTCGCGATTTCCCAACAGTCTTGCTGCGCCAGCAGGGCACGGGCCAGCTGGTTGTTCATGGCGTGGCCGCCCTTGTGCGACGAATAGGCCGCCAGCAAGGGATGGCCGAGCAGGTAGAGATCGCCGATGGCGTCGAGAATCTTGTGTTTGACGAACTCGTCGCCATAACGCAGGCCGTCCTGGTTGAGAACGCGGAATTCATCGAGGACGATGGCATTTTCGAGACCGCCGCCGAGGGCCAGCCCGTTTTCGCGCAGATATTCGACTTCCTGCATGAAGCCGAAAGTGCGCGCCCGTGAAACTTCGCGGACATAGGACTGCTCGGCAAAATCGATTTCGGCCTTCTGGGCCGACTTGTCGATGGCCGGATGGTTGAAAACGATGGAAAAAGCCAGACGATAGCCGTCGAAAGGCTCGAAACGCGCCCACTTGTCACCATCGCGAACCTCGATGGTCTTGGTGACGCGAATGAATTTCTTGGCGGCGTTCTGTTCCTCGATACCGGCGGACTGGATGAGGAATACGAAGGGCGCAGCCGAACCGTCGAGGATGGGCACTTCGGGCGCATCCAGATCGACCCAGGCATTGTCGATGCCAAGACCGGCGAGGGCTGACATCAGGTGTTCGATGGTACCTACCTTGACCCCGTCCTTTTCGAGACAGGAGCACATGCGCGTATCGCCGACCATGAAAGCCTTGGCGGGGATATCCACAGGTTCCGGCAGATCGACGCGACGGAAGACGATACCGGTGTCCGGGGCTGCCGGGCGCAGGGTCATATTGACCTTGACACCGCCGTGCAGGCCAACGCCGGAGGCGCGAATGACAGTCTTCAACGTGCGTTGCTTGAGCATGCTAAGTGCTTGAATGATTGGGGAAGGTGACGGATTGTAACACAAGCCGTCACCACCCTTTTTCAGAGAGAGTTTTTGTTACATCAATCCGCCTGCTTGCGCAGGAAAGCCGGAATGTCGTAACGATCGACACCGCTGTTGGCCAGGGCCTCGACGGTGACGTTGCTACCCGAACGCTGGCCACGCCCGCGCAGGACAGCCGGCACGTCGAGATGCGAATAATCCGGCGAGGAGCCGAAAGCGACCGCATCGTTGGTACCCGTGGCCTGGGCCTGGACGAGCACCGGCTGGGTGAACACTTCCGGCTTGCTGCGGGCGGCTGCGGCAACCTGGCCGAGGCCGGTGGCGACAACGGTGACGCGCAGGGCATCGCCCATCAGGTCGTCATAGACAGCGCCGAAAATGATGTGTGCGTCGTCGGCAGCGAAGGCCTTGACGGTGTTCATCACTTCGTTGACTTCCTTCATCTTGAGGCCACCCTTGGCTGCCGTGATGTTGACCAGCACACCACGCGCACCGGACAGGTTGATGCCTTCGAGGAGCGGCGAGGCGACGGCCTGCTCGGCAGCGATGCGGGCGCGATCGACGCCAGCGGCAGCCGAGGAGCCCATCATGGCGCGGCCCATTTCGCCCATGACCGTGCGGACGTCTTCGAAGTCGACGTTAACCAGGCCCGGATAGGTAATGATTTCGGCGATACCGCCGACGGCATTTTTCAGCACGTCATCAGCGGCGCGGAAGCAATCGTCGACATCGGCGTCGTCGCCCATGACTTCCATGAGCTTGTCGTTGAGGATGACGATCAGCGAATCGACATGCTTGGAGAATTCGGCAATGCCGGCTTCGGCCGACTTCATGCGCTTGTTGCCTTCGAAGCTGAACGGCTTGGTGACCACGCCGACCGTCAGGATGCCCATTTCGCGAGCGATTTCGGCCACCACCGGAGCGGCGCCGGTACCCGTGCCACCGCCCATGCCGGCCGTGATGAAGGCCATGTGGGCGCCTTCAAGCGAGGCGCGGATTTCTTCGCGATGCGCATCCGCGGCAGCCTGGCCGGCTTCCGGCTTGGCGCCAGCGCCGAGGCCGGTCTTGCCGAGCGACAGCTTGCTCGATGCGGCATTGCGGCTGAGTGCCTGGGCATCGGTGTTGGCAGCGATGAATTCGACGCCACTGACGCCTTCGCGAATCATGTGCTCGATGGCATTGCCACCCGCACCACCCACGCCAAATACCTTGATGATCGTACCGACGTCTTCGTCTTTCTCGATGATCTCAAACATGATTACCTCCTCTGAAAAATCTGTTGAACCACAAATCAAAAATTCTTGGAAAACCAGGACTTCATGCCTTCGAAGACATCCTTGAATCCCTGCTTTTCCTGGATCTTCTGGCCGCGCTTGCGCTGTGCCTGCGCTTCAAGCAGCAGGCCGTAGGCCGTCGAAAAACGCGGGCTCTGGACGACATCGGCCAGGCTGCCCGTGTATTTCGGGTTGCCCAGGCGGACCGGCATGTGGAAGAGCTCCTCGCCCAGTCCGACCATGCCCGGCATGACGCTGGCGCCGCCGGTCAGGACGATGCCGGAAGACAGCACTTCCTCGAAACCGGCGCGGCGCAGTTCGTTCTGGATCAATTCGTAGAGCTCTTCGACACGCGGCTGGATGACATCGGCCAAAGCGCGGCGACTCAGCTTGCGGCTCGGCCGGTCATCGACGCCGGCGACTTCCATGTTTTCGGCGGCATCGGCCAGTTGCGACAGGGCGCAGCCGTATTTGCACTTGATGTCCTCGGCTTCGCGGGTCGGCGTGCGCAGGGCCATGGCAATGTCGTTGGTGATCTGGTCGCCGGCAATCGGAATCACCGAAGTGTGGCGAATGGCGCCTTGCGTCCACACGGCGATGTCTGTGGTGCCACCACCGATGTCGATGAGGCAAACACCAAGATCCTTTTCATCCTCGGAAAGCACGGCGTAGCTCGAGGCCAGCGGCTGCAGCACGAGATCATTCACTTCAAGGCCGCAGCGACGAACGCACTTGACGATGTTCTGGGCAGCCGAGACCGCGCCGGTCACGATGTGCGTCTTCACCTCCAGGCGCATCCCGCTCATGCCGATCGGCTCGCGAATGCCGTCCTGGCCGTCGATGACGAATTCCTGGGTGAGAATGTGGAGGATTTCCTGATCGGCCGGGATGGGCATCGCCTTGGCCGTTTCGATGACGCGCTCGACGTCGGTCGGGGTGACTTCCTTGTCCTTGATCGCCACCATGCCGTTCGAGTTGAAGCTCTTGATATGGCTGCCGGCGATCCCTGTATAAACGTTGGTCACCTTGCAGTCGGCCATCAGTTCGACTTCCTGAACGACCCGGCTGATGGTGTGCACGGTGTCCTCGATATTGACCACGACGCCTTTCTTGAGGCCGCGCGAATCCTGCGAGCCAACGCCAATGACGTTCAAGTGCCCTTCCTGGTTGATCTCGGCGACCAGTGCGACGATCTTCGACGTCCCGATGTCCAGACCGACGACCAGATCCTTGTTGTCCCTGCTCATATGCTTACTTTCCCTTCACTTCGCCCGCCACTCGCATGGCGAAACCATTCGGATACCGCAAATCCACCACTGCCGGCCGGACCGCCCGCTTGGCGACCGTTTCCGGATAAATATCGATGAAACGCTGCAGGCGGACACCCACCGGTGCCTTGGTCTGCTCCCGCCCGATGTCCACCAACATGCCGTTCTGCAATTTGAGCTGCCAGGCCAGGCGCGGCGACAGCGTCACCTGAACTGGCCTTTCGCCAACCGCAGCGAAGGAAGCAACAAACCCGCTGTAATGCTTGAGCACATCCTGGGCAGTCCCCAGCGGCCCGAACAGCTGCGGCAACCCGCTGGCTTCGCTTTCCGGCAGTCCGGCGGCAAAGACCTCGCCGTAGCTGTTGACCAGTTCGCCCCGGCCCTCGCCCCAGCGCGCCACCGGCTTGTGCTCCTCGATCCTGATCTCCAGCCTGGCCGGCCAGATGCGCCGCACTTCCACCTTGCGCACCCAGGGCAGCCGCTCGAGCGATCCGCGCACCGTTTCCAGATTCAGGCTGAAAAAATTGCCTTTCAGCGCACCGGGCAAAACCTGCTCGACCTCGCCCCGCTTGGTGTGCGGCAAAGCCTCGGCAAAAACCACATGCCGCACCGGCAGAGACGGCACGCGCACCAGCCAGACCGCCGCGGCGGCCAGCAACGCGGCAGCGGCGACCAGCATCAGCAGGTCGGCAAGCGCGTTCAGCAG
>CAIYYE010000519.1 GCA_903930395.1 uncultured beta proteobacterium | reverse complement strand
GCTGCACGGAAGGTGTCGCCGGCGGCGAGCAGGACGCTCTTGCCCTGGCTCTGGAAATACTTGGCGAGCTTGCCGATCGAGGTCGTCTTGCCGGCGCCGTTAACCCCGGCGATCATGATCACGAAGGGCTTGTGCGTCGATACATCGAGTGGCTTTTCGAGCGGCTGCAGGGTTTCGAGCAGGGCGTCGTGGAGGGCCTTCTGGATGGCTTCGGGCGTTTCCAGCTTGTCGCGCTTGGCCGCCTTTTTCAGTTCGTCGAGCAGGTGGGTGGTCGCCTCGATGCCGCAGTCGCTCGTCAGCAGCAGGGTTTCCAGTTCTTCGAGCAGTTCGTCATCGACCTTGCCGCGCGAAAAAATGGTCTTGAGTTTGCCGCCCCACTGGGCGCGGGTCTTGGCCAGGCCCTTGAAGAGGCGCTCGCGCCACGAAGGGGCGGCGGCCGGGACGTCGGCCTTGCTTTCGGCTTTACTGTCGGTGCCGGATTTTTTCAGGAAACTGAACATGGGGATGGTGGTCTCAAGCCTTGCTGACAGGCGGGCGGCAAGCCGTTAAGATGCCGTCCGGTTCGATGCAAAATCAGCCCCGAATTCTAGCAGAAAGCCCAGCCCCCCCATGCGCCTCAAATCCCTGCTCACCGCTTTGCTTGTTGCCGGCCTGTCGTCCGCAGCTTTTGCCAACCCTTACGAAACCACGCTCAAGAACGGCCTGCGCATCATCGTCAAGGAAGACCACCGGGCGCCGACGGCCGTCCAGATGGTCTGGTACCGCATCGGCAGCACCGACGAGGTCGACGGCGCCTCCGGTGTCGCCCATGTGCTTGAGCACATGATGTTCAAGGGCACGCCCAAGGTCGGCCCCGGCGAATTCAACAAGCGCGTCGCCGCTGCCGGCGGGCGCGACAATGCCTTCACGAGCCGCGACTACACCGCCTACTTCCAGCAGGTGCCGAAGGAAAAACTGCCCGACATGATGCAGCTCGAAGCTGACCGCATGCGCCACCTCAATGTGGATGCCAAGGAATTCGCGCAGGAAATCAAGGTCGTCATGGAAGAGCGCCGCATGCGTACCGATGACAATCCGCAATCCAAGCTGTTCGAGCAGATGAACGCCGTCGCCTTCCAGGCACATCCGTATCGCCGGCCCATCATCGGCTGGATGAACGATCTCGAAACCATGACCGCGGCCGATGCCAAGGCCTGGTATGACACCTGGTATGTGCCAAACAACGCCTACGTCATCATCACCGGCGACGTTGAGCACAAGGAAGTCTTCGCCCTGGCCGAGAAACACTATGGCCCGCTCGAAGGTCGCCCCTTGCCGCTGCGCAAGCAGCAGATCGAACCGGCCCAGGAAGGCACACGCAAGCTCACCGTCAAGGCCCCGGCCGAACTGCCGGTGCTGATCATGGGCTACAAGGCGCCCATCCTGCGCGACATCGACAAGGACAACGATCCCTACGCGCTGGAAATGCTCGCCTCCATCCTCGACGGCCATGATGCCGCCCGCTTCAACCGCAAACTGGTGCGCGAGGACAAGGTCGCCCTCTCCGCCGGCATCGATTACGACAATACGGCGCGCGGCCCCGGCATGCTCTACCTGCATGGCACACCGTCGGAGGGCAAGACAGTGGCCGACCTCGAAGCCGCCCTGCGCGCCGAAATCGTCCGCGTCCAGAAAGACGGCGTCAGCGAGCAGGAACTCAAGCGGGCCAAGGCGCAACTGATCGCCGGCCAGGTCTACAAGCTCGACTCGATGTTCGGTCAGGCCATGGAAATCGGCCAGATCGAAGCGGTCGGACTGCCCTACCAGAAGCTCGATCACATGCTGGACAAGCTGCAGAAGGTCACGGCCACGGAAATCCAGGCCGTGGCGAAAAAGTATTTCAACGACGATGCGCTGACCATTGGCGTCCTCGACCCGCAAGCACTGGACGGCAAGCCCCGCCGCCCGGCTGTTGCGACGCGTCACTGAGTCCGGGAACGCCATGTCCCTACTCTGGAAAACCATCCTGACCAACGTGCCGTGGAGCGACGTGCTCGGCAAGGCACCCGTCATCGCCGAGGGTGCCAAGAAACTTTGGCAGGGGCTGGGCCGCAAGAATGGCGAGGCTGCCGTGGCCGAGGCCGAGGCCTTCATTGCCCCCGACGCCGATCACGCCACACGGCTGACCGGGCTGGAAGCCGCCCAGCGAAAACTGCGTACGCAGTTGCTCGCCTCCGGCGAACTGATCCAGGCGCTCAGCGAACAGAATACCCAACTGGTCGCTCAGGTCGAAACCCTGCGTCGCCGCGCCCATTATCAGGGCTGGGGCCTGGCCGCGACCGCACTGCTCGCCACCCTTGCCCTCCTGCTTGTCTGGCAACCCCGCTTAACGGAGTTTTTTGCATGAAAAAACTGCTGACTGCAGCACTCGCCCTGCTTATCTCCCAGGTCGCACTGGCCGGCATCAATATCGAACACTGGGTGACGGCCTCCGGCGCCCGTGTCCAGTTTGTCGAAAGTCGCGTCTTGCCGATGCTCGACGTACAGGTCGATTTCGCGGCCGGTTCGATGTTCGACCCGGCGGGCAAATCCGGCCTCGCTGCCCTGACCCGTGGCGCCCTCGACCTCGGCACCGGCAAGTTCGATGAAACCGCCATCGCCGAACAGATGGCCGATATCGGCGCCAGCCTGGCCGGCGGCGCTGACACCGACCGCGCCAGCGTCGCCCTGCGCACGCTGTCCGCCAAGGACAAGCGCGAACCGGCGCTGACCATTCTGAAAAGCGTGCTGCACGCCCCACTCTTTGATGCCGCCATTTTCGAGCGCGAAAAGACGCGCACCATCGCCGGCCTCAAGGAGGCCATGACCCGCCCGGACAGCATCGCCGGCAAAGCCTTCTGGGCCGCCATGTATCCAAACCACCCCTACGGCCGCCAGGCCACGCCGGAAAGCGTTGCTGCGCTGAGCCGCGACGATCTCGCCGCCTTCCACGCCCGCTACTACGTTGCGGCCAACGCCAGCATCACGCTGGTCGGCGACCTTTCCCGCGCCGAAGCCGAGCAGATCGCCGAAGCCATCGCCAGCGGACTGCCCAAAGGCGAGGCGGCGACCCTGCCCGACGCACCGGAAAAGCCGAAGTGGTCGATCACCCAGCTGCCTCATCCGGCCAGCCAGGCGCACATCTACATCGGCCTGCCGGCCATCGAACGCGGCAACCCCGACTTCTTCCCGCTCCTCGTCGGCAACTACACGCTGGGCGGCGGCGGCTTCGTCTCGCGGCTCATGAAGGAAGTCCGCGACCAGCGCGGCTACGCCTACAGCGTCTATAGCTACTTCGCCCCGCTCAAGCAGACCGGCCCCTTCCAGATCGGCCTGCAGACCAAGCGTTCGCAAGCCAAGGACGCCCTCAAGGTGACCCGCGAAGTCCTCACTGGCTTCCTCAAAAACGGCCCGAGCGAAGAGGAGCTGGCGGCAGCCAAGGCCAACCTGACCGGCAGCTTCCCGCTGCGCCTGGACAGCAACAAGAAGATTCTCGAAAACGTCGCCAACATCGGCTTCTACGGTCTGCCCTTCGATTACCTTGACCGGTACCAGGCCAAGGTTCAGGCCGTGACGACGGAAGACGTCCGGCAGGCCTTCGCCCGCCGCATCCGTCCGGAAAACCTCATCACCGTCACGGTGGCCGCGGATTGAATTCGGTTCGCATCATCGGCGGCGACTATCGCCGCCGTGTCCTCCAGTTCCCCGACAGCGAAGGACTGCGCCCGACGCCGGACCGGGTACGCGAAACCCTGTTCAACTGGCTCGGCCAGGAACTCGATGGCTGGCATTGCCTCGACCTCTTTGCCGGCAGCGGCGCCCTCGGTTTCGAGGCGGCGTCACGCGGGGCGGAGCGGGTTGTGCTTGTCGAGCAAGCGCCCAAAGTCCTGGCGGCGTTGCGCGAAAACCACGAAATGTTGCAAAAACCCGCAGCAATGACGATCATCCGTGCGGAT
>CAIYYE010000518.1 GCA_903930395.1 uncultured beta proteobacterium | reverse complement strand
TTGTTATCGAATTGCGGATGGTAAGAAGCGACCACCTTGTGGCCAGCCTTGGCCAGTTCCTGACAGATTGCGGTTCCAAGACCACCCATAGCGCCGGTAACGAGAGCAACACGTTGTGTCATAGTTTTTCCTTCCTTGATTGAATAAAGCGGGGTAAAAATTGGTAGCGATCAGAACATGTGCTGACCACCGTTGATGGAAATATTGGCCCCGGTCACGAACGCCGCTTCATCGGAAGCGAGGTAGGCAACGAGGCCGGCGATTTCTTCCGGCTTGCCCAGGCGATTGACCGGAATCTGCGGCAGGATTTTCGAGTCGAGGATTTCCTGCGGAATGGCCGTCACCATCTTGGTCCCGATATAGCCCGGCGAAATGGTATTGACGGTCACGCCCTGCTTGGCCACTTCGAGCGCCAGCGCCTTGGTGAAGCCATGCATGCCGGCCTTGGCTGCCGAGTAGTTGGTCTGCCCGAAGGCGCCCTTCTGCCCGTTCACCGACGAGACGTTGATGATACGCCCCCACTTGCGCTCAATCATGCCTTCCATGACCTGCTTGGTCATGTTGAAGACCGAGTCGAGATTGGTGTGGATGACGGCATCCCAATCGCTCTTGGTCATTTTCTTGAAGGTCATGTCGCGCGTGATGCCGGCATTATTGACCAGCACGTCTACCGGGCCGACTTCCTTGGTAACGGTCTCGATACATTCGTGGGCCGAATCGAAATCGGTCACATCGCACGGGTAGGCCTTGAAGCCATAGCCCATGTTGTTCATGCCCTTGAGCCAGTCCTGAACCTTGGCATTGCCGGGTGAATAGGTCGTGACGACCTTGAACCCCAGCGCGGCCAGCTTGATGCAGACAGCCTCGCCGAGGCCCCCCATGCCACCTGTAACCAGTGCAACTCGCGACATTATTGTCTCCTTGAGAGTTTTTATACCGCGCGTTCCTTGACGTATCTGCCTGGTGCCGGTTCGATCGGCTTGTATTTGGCATTCCCCGGTTTGCGCGGTGCCCGCTGTTCTCCTGACAACGGTTTGAGCCAGCCGGCCCAGTCGGCCCACCAGCTACCCTTCTTTTCTTCTGCCGCAGTCAACCAGCCCTCGGCTTCTGTTTTCACATCTTCATTGACCCAGTAGCTGCGCTTGTTCTTGCTGACCGGATTGATCACACCAGCGATATGGCCGGAAGCACCGAGGACGAAACGCACCTTGCCGCCGAGAATACGCGTGCTCTGATAAGCCGACTGCCAGGGCACGATATGGTCTTCGCGTGTGGCCAGCAGATAGACCGGCATGTCAAGCTGGCCGAGATCGACCCTGGTGCCGCACATATCGAGTTTGCCAGCAACGCGCAGGTTGTTTTCGAGATACATGTTGCGCATGTACCAGCAGGCGAACGGCCCAGGCAAACTAGTCGAATCGGAATTCCAGTACAACAGGTCGAAAGCCTTCGGCTTCTCGCCCTTCAGGTAGTTGCCGGTGACGTAGTTCCAGACCAGGTCATTGGCACGCAGGAAGGAGAAGGTATTGGCCAGGTCGCGAGCTGGCAGCAGGCCGCCCTTGCCTATCGTCGCTTCGCGGGCGGCAATGCCCTTCTCGTCGATGAAAAGGCCGATTTCGCCGGTATCCGAAAAATCAAGCAGCGTTGTCAGCAGCGTCAGCGAGGCGACCGGGTCTTCGCCCCGTGCCTTGAGCACCGCCAGCGCCGAGGTCAGGATGGTGCCGCCAACACAGAAACCGAGGGCATTGACCTGCTTGACCTTGGTGATTTCCTGCGCGATACGGAGCGCCGTGATGGGACCGTGTTCAAGATAGTCATCCCAACCCAGATGCCCATGCGCTTCCGTCGGATTGCGCCAGGAGACGAGGAATACGGTATTTCCCTGATCGACCATGAAGCGGATCAGCGAATTGTCCGGCTGCAGGTCCATGATGTAGAACTTGTTGATGCAGGGCGGCACAACGACCAGCGGCCGCGTACCGACCTTGGGCGTCAGCGGCGCATACTGGATCAATTGCATCAAATCATTTTCGTAGACGACAGCACCTTCCGTCGTCGCAATGTTCTGGCCGACTTCGAAAACCGACTCGTCGGTCATCGAGATACGGCCCTTCTCGAAGTCCTTGATCAGGTTGTTGATACCGTCGGTAATGCTCTGGCCCTTGGTTTCAAGGGCCAGCTTG
>CAIYYE010000517.1 GCA_903930395.1 uncultured beta proteobacterium | reverse complement strand
AGGGTGAAAGGGAATTCTTCGATTTATGCCCTACACGGGCTTTGCACATGGCATACGCCTGCAGAAAATAAAAGGTTCATAGCGCCTTCCCCGGTAAGGCGCTATGAACCAGATAAAACCCCGCTGGCATTAAGGCGGGTCAAGGGGGCGGTTTACAGTGCGAGCAGGGTCTGCGCGTGGTGCGCCATCATCCATTCCTCGTTGGTCGGGATGACCAGCACATCGACGCTGCTGTCGCCCGCGCTGATCACGATGTCGTGGCGGGCGTTGGCTTCCGGGGCGAGGCGGATGCCCAGCCATTCGGACTGTTCGCAGACGCGGCGGCGGACTTCGGCGGCGTGTTCGCCGATGCCGCCGGTGAACACCAGCGCATCGAGGCCGCCGGCCGCGGCGACCAGCGAGCCGAGTTCGCGGACGATGCGGTAGCAGAACAGGTCGACCGCTTCCTCGGCTTCCGGCTTGTCGCTGGCGAGCAGCGTGCGCATGTCCTGGCTGATGCCGGAGACGCCGAGCAGGCCGGATTCCTTGTACAGGATGCGGGTCATGTCCTTGATGCTCAGGCCCTTGGTTTCCATCAGGTGGAGCACGACGCCGGGGTCGAGGTTGCCGCAGCGGGTGCCCATCATCAGGCCGTCGATGGTCGAGAAGCCGAGCGTCGTGGCGACGCACTTGCGATTGACCATGGCGGCCATGCTGGCGCCGTTGCCGAGGTGGGCGACGACGACCCGGCCGCTGGCGCGATGCGAGTGCTCGGGCAGGGCGCGGGCGATGTATTCGTAGGAGAGGCCGTGGAAGCCGTAGCGCTTGATGCCTTCGGCCGATAGGGCGCGAGGCAGGCCGAAGGTCTGGGCGACGTCGGGCTGGCTGCGGTGGAAGGCGGTGTCGAAGCAGGCGATCTGCGGCACGCCGGGGAGCAGGGCTTGCAGGGCGCGAATGCCGGCGACGTTGTGCGGCTCATGCAGCGGGGCGAGCGGGATGAAGCTGGTCAGGTGGCCGAGCACGGTGTCGTCAACGACTGTCGGCTGCGAGTAACGCTCGCCGCCATGTACGACGCGGTGGCCAACGGCGACGATCTCCCAGCCAGCGTGGGTGGCCATGAACCATTTGAGCAATGCGTCGAAAGCGACGTCGTGGCTGACCTGTTCGCCGGCGATGGCCTGATCGGCGATCTTCTTGCCGTCACGATCCTTGGCGACCATTTTGGTGGCGTTGGTGCCGATGCCGTCGATCTGGCCGGAGACTTCGGCGTCCGGAGAAATCGGGCGGGCGAGCGGAAAGAGGGCGAATTTGATGGAAGACGATCCAGCATTGATCGTCAGGATGCCTTGTTTCATGTCAGACGGTTCCAAGTTTGCGGTTGTGGTGAGCGATCAGTGCGGCGATGACGCACGATGCCGTACGGGTTTCGGCTGTGTCGGCGCGGCTGGTCAGGACGATGGGCACCTTGGTGCCGAGCACGATGCCGGCGGTCAGGGCATTGGCCAGGTATTCCAGCTGCTTGGCGATCATGTTGCCGGATTCGAGGTCGGGCACGACGAGGATTTCGGCGTGGCCGGCGACGGCCGACTTGATCCCCTTGGTCTTGGCGGCGATCAGCGAGACAGCGTTGTCGAAGGCGAGCGGGCCGTCGAGGATGCCGCCCTTGATCTGGCCACGGTCGGCCATCTTGCACAGGGCAGCGGCGTCGAGCGTGGACTGGATTTTCGGATTGACCGTTTCGACCGCCGAGAGAATCGCCACCTTGGGCTCCGGGATGCCGATGATGTGCGCCAGTTCGATGGCGTTGCGGATGATGTCGGCCTTGTCTTCCAGCGTCGGCGCGATGTTGATGGCGGCGTCGGTAATCAGCAGGGGACGGTGATAGGTCGGCACATCCATGATGAAAACGTGGCTGATCCGGCGCGAGGTGCGCAGGCCGTTGGCGCGGGCGACGACTTCGCCCATCAGCTCGTCGGTGTGCAGGCTGCCCTTCATGAGCGCCTCGGCATCGCCGGTACGGACCAGTGAAACGGCCAGGGCCGCCGAGTCGTGGCTATGGGCGGCATGGACGATGCGGATGCCGGAGAGGTCGATGCCGAACTCTTCGGCAATGGCGCGGATCTTGTTTTCCGGGCCGACCAGGATGGGTTCGATGATGCCGGCCTGGAAGGCCTGGACCGGTCCTTTCAGGGATTCGTAGTCGCAGGGATGAGCGACGGCCGTGGGGATCGGCTCCAGCCCCTTGACGCGTTCGAGCAGGTGAATGTAACGCTCGTGCTTGTCATCGATGCGGATCGACGGCATGTGCACTTCATGCAGGCGCGACACCTTTTCAGTGGGGGCCAGCACTTCAGCCGTGCCACGCACGACCTGCAGGCCTTCCTGGTTGGTGCACACGCAGTCGAAGGTGACATGCTTGTTGTGATCGAACTTCTGCTTGGCGGTGACGATGATGGTGATGGTGTCGCCGATGGTCACCGGGCGGGAGAAGTGCAGGGACTGGTCGATCAGGATGGTGCCGGGGCCGGGGAACTGGGTGCCCAGAACAGTCGAGATCAGCGAGCCGCTCCACATGCCGTGGGCGATGACTTCGCGGAAGAGGCCGCTTTCGGAATAGCCGGGGTCGACCACCGAGGGATTGACGTCGCCGGTGAGGATGGCGAACAGCTTCACATCCTCGGGCATCAGGGTCCGCGTCAGGTGGGATGAGTCACCAACCCGGATTTCGTCGTAGGTCCGATTGACCAGAAAACGCTGCTCGCTGCTTTCATGCATGGCAATGCTCCATAAAAAATGGCTTCCCTTGGCTCGTCACAGTATAGGGTGCTGCGTTGCAGCAAACAACGGCGCCTGTTTTGGATGAGGACTCGTGGCTCATGTCGGGCGCGGCATGGTGCGCCGTTCGAGGGCGGCGTCGGCCGGCGGAATATCGATGTCGAGTTCGGGACGCAACTGCGACAACTGCTCAACCACCCATTGGTTGGCTTCGCTGCTGAACTCGCGTGAAATCAGGGGGGCGCCGGTAAAGGCTTCGACAAAGAGGGCGACGGCGGCCGAGCGGCTGACGCCGTATTCGCAATGGACCAGCATGGATACTTCGTCCGGCGCATGGTGCAGGTCCTGGACGAAGGTGGCTATCTGGCGGGCCATCGGGTAGTCGAAGAGACCGGGGATCGGCGCCGGCAGGTATTCATCAGCCGGCACGGCATCGTAGAAAGCCAGGCGCAGGACGTGCTCGAAATGGGCGTGGAGATTGGCTTCCGGGGTGCCGGGGTCGGTAATCGAAATGACGGCGATGGACGGCTTGCCGATCAGTGACTCGGCCAGTTCGCGCGAGGCGAAATACACTTTTCTGATGGTCATTCCATGAAAACCGGGTCTGAAAAAACGAGGGTGCCGTCCTTGCGCATCATGAGATTGTCGGCCTTGATAAGGTCGGGCAGGGCGCCGTATTCGGTCGAAAAGTCCTCGACCGCCTTGAGCGACTCCTTGAGCGCATCGGTCCAGCCCATAGGCGTCACGACAAGATGGTGCAGGGCGATGCGACCCATGTCCTGGGCCAGGTTGCGCCACATCATGCAGGCGTCGAAATACGAGGTGGATAGCTTGGTCGCGATTTCGGCCGCATCGCCGCTGCCGGGCAGCGGGTAGAGCCGCTCGACTTCAACGATATGGAAGGGAAAGCCGCGGCTGGAACGGCCGATGGTGCCGTGGTCGGCATAAACAATCGGGAAGTGCGGCCCGGTCGGGCGGTCGTCGGCCGTGTAATAGGCGTAGTCGGTGGGCGATGAAAGCACCTTGAAAACGCGCTCCAGGCCGTCGACGCTGTCGGCTTCAAGGACGATGGTGCTCTCGCCGCGACCGATTTCCTGGCGGCCGCGCAACAGGGGGTGATCCGGCACGGGATCGGGGAGTAGTCCGTCAATGTCTGGCATTGGCTTCTCCGGAAGTGTGGCGAATTGGCGGGAGCTTGCTCCCGCCAATGTTACTGCTGGCTCAGGCGACGATGTGGGCGCCGGCGTCGACGTAGATCGTCTGCCCGGTCATGCCGGATGAACCCGGCGTGCACAGGAAGGCGGTCAGGGCGCCGACTTCGTCGATGGTCACGGTGCGGCCGAGCGGTGCCTTGACGGCATCGGCTTCGAGCAACTGGTTGAAGTTGGCGATACCGGAAGCGGCGCGGGTCATGATCGGGCCGGGTGACACGGCGAAGACGCGGATGCCCTTGGGGCCGAGGTCGTAGGCCATGTAGCGGACGGCCGACTCAAGCGCCGCCTTGATGATGCCCATGACGCCATAGTTGCGCACGACGCGCTCGGCACCGAGGTAGGACATGGTGATCAGCGAGCCGCCATGGGCCATCAGCGGCTCGACGGCCTTGGCCATGCGCAGGAAGCTGTGGCAGGAGATGTTCATGGCCGAGTCGAAACCGGCTTCGGTGGTGTCGATAACGCGGCCGTGCAGGTCATCGCCATTGCAGAAGGCCATCGAGTGAATGGCGAAGTCGAGTTCGCCGAATTCTTCGCCGCATTGCTGGATGGCGCTTTCCAGGCTGCCTTCCTCGGTCACGTCGAGCTTGAGGAAGAGCTTGGCACCGAGGGCTTCGGCCAGGGGCTGGGTGTATTTGGCCGTCTTGTCGTTCTGATAGGTCAGGGCAATCTCGCCGCCCAGTTCACGAATGGCCTTGGCGACGGCGAAAGCGATGGACTTGTCGTTGGCGACGCCGGTGATCAAACCCTTTTTGCCGGCCAGCGGCAAGTGGGCATGGGTGTGAACGAGGGGGGATTGTTCATTTATTGTGTTCATGCTGTTCATCCTTTCAGGGGTGATCAAGGAGTATTGCGTTGCACCATTCGTAATCGGATTCCTCCAATTGACGGTGCTTTGTGTGTGTTGCGACGCAGCACCATTGTCACATATTCAGGCTTTTGCAATGTGACAAATGACCCTTAGTTGACCTCGCTCAACAAACTGCAACAATCGGGTGCTAGCCTCTTCATGTCATGGGCAATTTTGGAGATTGTCGTGGGACTCAATGAACTGCATGCCGAAGTGGTCGCCGGTGTGGTCGACCGGGTGGTCAATCGATATCGACGCGATCCGAGCTGCATGCTGCAGATCCTGCGCGAAGTTCAGGAAGCCTGCGACTGGATTCCGCCGGCAGCGATCGACCGCATGCAGGAACTGCTCGGTGTGCCGCGGACCAAGATCGAAGGCGTCGCCGGCTTCTATTCCTTTATCTACACCGAGCCGCGCGGCCAGTACCGGGTGCTCTTCTCCGACAACATCACCGACCGCATGCAGGGCAACCGGGCGATGATGGAGCGCCTGTGCAACAACCTCTGGGTCGAGCGCGGCAAGGTTTCGGAAGATGGCCTGGTCAGCGTTGGCAAGACGGCTTGCACGGGGATGTCGGACCAGGGGCCCGGCATGCTGGTCAATAACTACGCGATAGCCGGTCTGAGCGAGGCGCGCATCGACGAAATCGCCGAACTGATCCGCAACAAGGTGCCGCTGGCCGAATGGCCGCCGGCCTATTTCAGGATCGAAGACAACATCCGGCGGGCCGACATCCTGCTCAATGCCGATTTCAAGCCGGGTGCTGCCTTGCTCGCCGCCCGCGCCCGGACGCCGAGCGACGGCCTCAATGCCTCGAATACCCGCTCCTGGCGCGAAGGTCTGCCCAGCGGCATCGGCGGGCCGGCTGCAACGCTCGATGAAATCAAACGGGCCAACCTGCGCGGCCGGGGCGGTGCCGGCTTTACCACCGGCCTGAAATGGGAAGCCTGTCGCAATGCGCCGCTCAAGGCTGGTCACCAGCGCATCATCGTATGCAATGCCGACGAGGGCGAACCGGGTACCTTCAAGGATCGCGTCCTGCTCGCCAAATGTCCCGATCTGGTCTTCGAGGGCATGACCGTCGCTGCCTACGCGGTCGGCGCGACGCGAGGTTTTGTCTATCTGCGCGGCGAATACCGCTACCTGCTCGATCACCTCAATGCCGTGCTCGCCCACCGGCGCCGCGAAAACCTGCTGGGCAAGGACATCTGCGGCCTGCCGGGGGCGGATTTCGATATCGAGATTCACGTCGGGGCCGGTGCCTATGTTTGCGGCGAGGAATCGGCGCTCATCGAGTCGCTCGAAGGCAAACGCGGCACGCCGCGCAACCGGCCGCCTTTCCCTGTGACCAATGGCTATCTCGACCAGCCGACCGTCGTCAATAACGTCGAAACCTTCGCCGCGGCAGCGCTCATCGCCCTCAACGGGGGCGAGTGGTACGCCGCCATCGGGACCAAACATTCAGCCGGGACCAAGCTGCTCTCGGTATCCGGCGATTGCGCCCGGCCGGGGATTTACGAATACCCCTTCGGCGTCAGCATCCGCCAGGTGCTGGCCGATTGCGGGGCAAGCGACACGCAGGCCGTGCAGGTCAGTGGCCCGTCCGGCATCTGCGTTGCGGAAGCCGAGTTCGACCGCATCATCGGTTTCGAGGACATCCCGACGGCCGGTGCCTTCACGATTTTCGACCAGAGCCGTGACATGTTCGAGGTGGCGCGCAATTACGTGCATTTCTTCCAGCACGAAAGCTGCGGTTTCTGCACGCCGTGCCGGGTTGGCACCTCGTTGCTCAAGAATCTCATGGACAAGTTGCATTACGGCAGCGGTTCGCCCTACGACTTTGCCGAAATCGAGAAGCTCAACCAGTTGCTGCAATCGATGAGCCACTGCGGCCTCGGTCACACCGCCTGCAATCCGGTGCTCGACACCATCGCCAAGTTCCGCCCGGCTTACGAAAAGCGCATGATGCAGCAGGATTTCACGCCGGCCTTCGATCTCGACCGCGCCCTTTCCTCGGCCCGGCAGATGACCGGGCGCGACGATGCCGCCGCTCACCTGACGACCGAACACGGGAGCAAACCATGAGCCATACCTTCACGCTCGACGGCAAGACCATCCCCTTCGTCGACGGCCAGACCATCATCCAGGCGGCCAGCGCGGCCGGTGTTTTCATTCCGCACCTCTGTTACCACCCGGAATTCAAAGCGCACGGCTCGTGCAAGTTGTGCACCGTCAAGGTCAATGGCCGGCATACGGCCTCGTGCACGATGCGCGCGGCGGCCGGCATGGTCGTCGAGAGCGAAACCGAGGAGATCAACGACGAACGTCGGGCGCTGACCCAGATGCTCTTCGTCGAGGGCAACCACTTCTGCCCGTCCTGCGAGAAAAGCGGCAATTGCCAGTTGCAGGCGACGGCCTACCACCTCGGCATGATGTCGCCGCACTACGACCACTTCTTCCCGAATCGCGCCGTCGATGCCTCGCACCCTGAAGTGCTGCTCGATTTCAACCGCTGCATTCTCTGCTCGCTCTGCGTGCGGGCCAGCCGCGATGTCGATGGCAAGAATGTCTTTGGCCTGTCCGGGCGCGGCATCAAGACCCACCTCATCGTCAATGCCAAATCCGGCCAGTTGGCCGACACTGACTTCTCGCTGGCTGACAAGGCGGCGCAGGTTTGTCCGGTTGGCGTCATTCTCCAGAAGCGGCAGGGCTTTGCCGTGCCGATCGGGGCGCGCAAGTTCGACAAGGCGCCGATTTCAGAAACGACGGAGGAGCGCTGATATGACCGCCGCCAAAAAACTGAAAGTGGCCACCACCTCGCTGGCCGGCTGCTTCGGCTGCCACATGTCCCTGCTCGACATCGACGAGCGGCTGTTCACGCTGCTCGAACACATCGAGTTCGACCGCTCGCCGCTCACCGACATCAAGACCTGCAGCCCGGATTGCGACATCGGCATCATTGAGGGTGGCCTGTGCAATGCCGAGAACGTCCATGTTTTGCGCGAGTTTCGCCAGAACTGCAAGATACTCATCGCCATGGGCGCCTGCGCCATCAACGGTGGCCTGCCGGCGCAGCGCAACCACCTGCCGCTGACGACCATCCTCGAAGAGGTCTATCACACCAGTCCGGGGCTGACCAACGGCATGATTCCCAACGACCCGGAACTGCCGCTGCCGCTCAACCAGGTGCATCCCATCCATGAGGTGGTCAAGATCGATTACTTCATTCCCGGCTGCCCGCCCTCGGCTGATGCGATCTGGAAGGTGCTGACCGATCTTCTCGCCGGTAAAGAACCCGAGTTAGGCCACGGCCTGATGCACTATGACTAATCCACTGCGCCTTCGGCTCATGACTTTGTCAACTTCGCCTTGCCGTGCTATTCGCACTGTCTGCGGCTCGTCTTCGTGTCCTGAACCGAAGGCGCCACGGATTTGGAGAATGGAATGACCTACCAACTGGAAACTGCCGCCCACCCCGAAACCCTGCGCCGCGTGGCGATTGACCCGGT
>CAIYYE010000516.1 GCA_903930395.1 uncultured beta proteobacterium | reverse complement strand
GAACTGGGCGGCAGCACCGTTGGCCTGCTCAACGGTGTGGCCGGAACGCGCACCGGTGACGGCGGCGTCGCCGGCACCTCGGACACGGTAGCCTTCTCGGGTACGCTCACCGACTACACCGTGACCACTTTCGACTTCGTCACGGCCAACCAGGGCACGATCACGGCCTTCAAGATTGTCGACAATCGTGACCCGCTCGCGGTCGATGCCAACGGCGAACTCATTCCGACCGACGGCACCGATGTCGTGGTCGGTGTTGAGAACTTCAAGTTTGCCAACGGTACCTTCAATGCGACCACCGTGCTCAATCAGGCTCCGGTCATCACCTCCCTGGGTGGGGCGGCGGCTGCTGCCCTGGCGATAGACGAGAACACCCTGGCGGTTACCACGGTGACGGCTACCGATGCCGATGTCCCGGACCAGCCCCTGAGCTTCTCGATTGCCGGTGGTGCCGATGCCGCCCTGTTCGCCATCGATGCGGCCGGTGTGCTCAGTTTTGTCAGTGCGCCGGACTTCGAGACGGCCGCCGATGCAGATGCTGACAATGTCTACGACGTTATCGTTCAGGTCAGTGATGGCTCGTCGAACGACACCCAGGTGCTGGCCGTCAGTATCTCGAATGTGAATGAAGCGGCAAGCGGTGCGCTCAACATCGCCACCTACACGCCACGCCCGACCGGCGCTGCCAATGTCGTCACCCTTACGGCCACCAATACCCTGGTCGATCCGGATGTGCCGGCAATGGAGCCAACCTACCAATGGCAGCAATCTGCCAACAGCGGCGCCACCTGGACCGATATGGTCGGTGCGACCGATCCGACGACGGGCGACCTGAGCAACATCATGGTTCGCGTCGTGTCGACCTACAGCGAGCCCTTTGGCCTCACGACGGTGGTCTCACCAGAAACAGCGGTGATTGGCGACGGCCTTGGAAACAACCTGGCGGGTACTGTCGGCAATGACTTCCAGCTCGGTCTGGGGGGCAATGACACCCTGCGTTCCTCGGCCGGCAATGATGTGATCGATGGTGGCGAAGGTACCGATACCTACAGCCTGGCAGGAACCTCGGCAGTGGCCAACGTCAATCTCACGGCGGGCACGGCATCGAGTGCCACCACCGGTAGCGACACGCTGGTCAGCATTGAAAACGTGACCGGCAGCAACGCCGCCAACGTGATCACCGATGCCGATGGGGCCAACCGACTGGATGGCGCCGGTGGTAACGACACCTTCGTTCTGGTCGGTGACGCCGTGCGCGACATCCTTGTCGGCAGCGGCGGCTCGGATACTGTCGATTACTCCGCGGTCAGCGCCAACCTGACGGTGAACCTGAGCAGTGGCACCCCGACGGTGTTCGGAAGTGGTGTCAGCACTGCCACCAGTGACACCTTGAGCGGCATCGAGAACTTCATCGGCGGGGCCGGCAACGACAGCATCACGGGAACGGCCGTTGCCAATGCATTGAGCGGCGGTGCCGGTAACGACACCCTCATCGGCGGGCGGGCTCAGGACATGCTGACCGGCGGTCTGGGGGCCGATACTTTCGACTACAACAGCGCAGTTCCCATTCTGACGAATGTTGGTGATTCAGGCGTTGGTGCAGCCAACCGCGACATCATCACCGACTTCGTCAGCGGTACCGACAAGCTGGACTTCTCGACCATCGATGCCAATGCCGGCATCTTCGGCAACCAGGCATTCTCGGGCGCCACCCTGGTAGCAAGCTCTGGTGGATTCTCCGCGGCGGGTCAGCTGCATTACTTCTACGAAACCGTCGCCGGGCAGGAATACACGGTGGTTGAGGGAAATACCGGTGGCTTGGCAGGAAACGACGCCGACTTCCAGGTCGCCCTGGTCGGGCATCACACCCTCCAGGCCAGCGACATCGTGCTTTAAGTTCGGACCTTGCCGCAACAGCCAGCCGCTTTCCCGGGCTGGTTGTTGCAGTAATTCGACAGGCAACACCGGGATGGCAAAGCGAGGCAAAGAACATGGCGCAGAAAAACAGTCAGCCGAGTAACGAAATCATGGAGGCCGTCACCGGCTTCAAGGGGGCTTTCAAGACAGTCGGCAGCTTCAGCGCCATCATCAACCTGATGTTGCTGGCGCCGTCGCTTTACATGTTGCAGGTCTACGACCGCGTTCTGGCCAGCCGCAATGAAACGACGCTGCTCATGCTGACTGTGATGATTCTCGGCGCCTACCTGTTCATGGGCGCGCTGGAACTGATCCGCAGCTTCGTGCTGATCCGTCTCGGCGCCAAACTCGACATGCATCTGAACAAGCGGGTGTACACCGCTGCCTTCGAACAGAATCTTCGCCGTGCCGGCAGCAATGCCGGGCAGGCCTTGCAGGATCTGGCCAACATCCGCCAGTTCCTGACCGGCAACGGGCTGTTTGCCTTCTTCGACGCCCCGTGGTTCCCGATCTATTTGCTGGTCATTTTCATGTTCGACCCCTATCTCGGCCTGTTCGCCCTGGTCGGCACCATCCTGCTCGTCGCTCTGGCCTACATCAACGAATCCGTTTCGAAGGCGCCGCTCTCCGAGGCCAACAGCATGTCCGTGGCGGCCAACCAGCTGGCCACCAACAATCTGCGCAACGCCGAAGTCATCGAGGCCATGGGCATGCTGCCCAACCTCATGAATCGCTGGTTCAAGCTGCATGGCCGCTTCATCCAGCTGCAGGGCGAGGCCAGCGAGAAGGCCGGCGTCATCGGCGCCGTGACCAAGTTTGCCCGCGTCTCCATGCAGTCCCTGATCCTTGGTCTGGGCGCCTTGCTCGTGCTCGAAGGCAAGATCACGCCGGGCATGATGATCGTTGCCTCCATCC
Source organism: uncultured beta proteobacterium (assembly GCA_903930395.1). Classification (GTDB taxonomy): domain Bacteria; phylum Pseudomonadota; class Gammaproteobacteria; order Burkholderiales; family Rhodocyclaceae; genus Azonexus. Next base: position 6,455 of record CAIYYE010000516.1, on the reverse strand, counting down.
TGATGGGGCGCGTCCTGAGCCCGGTCGAGCAATTGATCAATGTCTGGAAAAACTGGAGCAGCACGCGCAGCGCCTACGAGCGTTTGAACGAACTGCTCGGCAGCAACCCGCCGCGCCGGACCGGCATGCCCCTGCCCAAGCCCAGCGGCCAGATCTCGCTCGAAGGCGTCACCGCCATTCCGCCGGGCGCCCCGGTTCCCGCCGTCAAGAACCTGAGCCTCAACCTGCAGCCGGGTGATGTCCTCGGCGTGATCGGCCCGAGCGGCGCCGGAAAGTCGACCCTGGCCCGTTTGCTCGTCGGTGTCTGGCCGTCCGTTGCCGGCTATGTGCGTCTGGACGGGTCCGATATCTATCAGTGGAACAAGGATGAACTCGGCCCGCATATCGGTTATCTGCCGCAGGATATCGAACTGTTTGCCGGCACGGTCAGCGACAATATCGCCCGTTTCGGTGAAGTCGATCCGGCCAAGGTAGTGCTTGCCGCCCAGCGGGCAGGGGTGCATGAAATGATCCTGCACATGCCGCGCGGCTACGACACGCCGCTCGGCGATGGCGGTGCCGGCCTGTCCGGTGGCCAACGGCAGCGTCTGGGTCTGGCCCGGGCGATGTACGACGATCCCTCGCTCATCGTTCTCGACGAGCCGAACTCGAATCTCGATGAAGTCGGCGAACGGGCCCTGGTCCTGGCCATCGACGATTTGCGCAAACGCGGCAAGACAATCGTCATGATCACCCACCGTAGCAGTGTGCTGGCCGCCACCAACAAGATCCTGCTGCTCATGGACGGCATGCCCAGACTGTTCGGCCCGAGCGCCGAAGTCATGGCCGAACTGATCAAGATCAACCAGCAACCGCCTGCCACGCAGCAGGAGTCTGCCCCCGTCAATACCGAAACGCCAACCGCCAAGCCTCGCCTGCACAAGGTCGAGGCCACCGGGAACCTGGAGGCCGTCGCATCATGAGCCAGTTACCTGTCAATCTGCCGGTTATCTGCGCTGCTCCCACCGCGCTGACCCTGGAGCACGACGTCAAGACCGAATACTCATCCTATGTCCGTCTTGGCTGGTGGCTGGTCCTCGCAGGCTTTGGCGGCTTCGTGCTGTGGGCCTCGCTGGCCCCCCTCGACAAGGGTGTCCCGATGAACGGTACGGTCACGGTGGAAGGCAACCGCAAGGCCGTTCAACATGAAGCCGGTGGCACGGTCGAGGAGATCCTGGTCAAGGAGGGCGACATGGTCCGGGCTGGCGATGTCCTGGTGCGCATGAACAGCGTGCGTGCATCCGCCGAGGCCGAGATGTCCCGCGTCCAGTATTTCACCGCGCGCTCAGCCGAGGCGCGACTGCTGGCCGAGCGTGACGGGGCAAAGGGCATCACCTTCCCGGCCGAACTCAGGAACAACCTCAATGATCCCCGCATTGCCGAAAGCGTCGCCCTCCAGGAGCAGCTGTTTACCTCGCGCCGGGCCGCCCTGCGCAACGAGCTGGCGTCCATCGACGAAAACATCGCCGGTCTCTCCATCCAGAACAGCGGCCTCAACGAATCCCGGCGCAACAAGCAGCAACAACTGGGCTTCATCAAGGAGCAACTGGAGGGTCTGCGCGAGCTGGCCAAGGACGGCTTCGTGGCGCGCAACCGCCAGCTCGATGCCGAGCAGTCTTATGCCCAGATCAGCGGCGCCATTGCCCAGGATATCGGCAACATTGGCCGCGGCATGCGGCAGGTCGCCGAATTGCGGCTCAAGCGCCAGCAGCGCATGGAGGAGTACCAGAAGGAAGTCCGCGCCCAGTTGTCGGATGTCCAGAAGGAGGCCGGCTCGCTCGGTAACCGCCTGTCCGGGCTGGATCACAACCTGAAAAACGTCCAGATCAAGGCCGCCGTCGATGGCACGGTCATCGGCATGAGTGTCTTCACTACGGGGGCCGTCGTCGCCCCTGGCTTCAAACTGATGGATATTGTCCCGCGCGACGATCTGCTCGTCGTCGAAGGGCGCCTGCCGGTTCATCTGATCGACAAGGTGCAAACCGACCTCGATGTCGAGCTGATTTTTTCGGCCTTCAACCAGAATATGACGCCGCACGTTCAGGGCGTGGTCAAGCAGGTCTCTGCCGACCGGCTGGTTGATGAACGCACCGGTGAGCCGTACTACAAGCTGCTGGCCAGCGTGACCCCCGAGGGAATGAAGAAGATCGCCAAACTGAAGGTCAAGGCGGGCATGCCGGTTGACCTGTTTGTAAAAACCGGCGAGCGAACCATGATGAACTATCTCCTCAAGCCTATAATCGACCACTTCAAAATGGCCATGACCGAGGAGTGAATATGTGGGTTTCATCATCGCGGCAATGTGCGATTGCCACGCTGAGCATTTCGCTCTTACTGAATGCCAACGACGCTGCAGCCCTCGGTCTGATCGAGGCCTACGATGCCGCACTGAAGAACGATCCGGCATTCCAGGCAGCCATTTTTGAACGACAGGCCGGGGCAGAATTCCGGGAAATCGGAACGTCCTACCTGCTCCCCAATGTCTCGGCCAATTACTCGATCAGTCAGAACCAGGCTGACATCAAGACCGAAACGGCGCAGGGCGAGCGTTCGGAAGAGCGGAGCTACCAGAGCAAGTCGGGCGGCATCCAGCTCCGCCAACCGCTGTTCAATCTCGATGCCATGGCGCGCTATCGGCAGGGTATTGCCCAGACCAGCGCCAGCGAAGCGCAGTTTTCATCGAACAGCCAGGACATGATGGTGCGGCTGGTCAGCCTCTATGTCAGCGCCAAGTACACCGAAGACCAATTGGCCATGGCCATTGCCCAGCGGGACGCCTTTGCCGAACAGCGCAAGGCCAATGACCGGCTGTTCAAGCGCGGCGAAGGCACTGTCACCGACATGATCGAGACCCAGGCCAAGTTCGATCTGGCCGAAGCTCAGGTCATCGAGGCGCGCGATGCCGTGACCAATGCCCGCGATGCACTGGCCAGCCTGATCGGGCGCGAAGTCACCCAACTCGACCCGCTGCAGGAAAATTTCCGCGCCGCCCCCATGCAGCCAGCCAGCTTTGAGGAATGGAAAACCATCGCGCTGGAAAAAAATCCCGAACTCGTTGCCCAGAAGTACGCTGTCGAGGCCGCCAATCAGGAAATCAAGAAGAACCAGGCCGGCCACGCCCCACGACTGGATGCTGTGCTCGGCCTCAATCAGTCGAGCTCCGATACGGTCAGCACCTACAAGCAGGAGTCGACGGTCAATAGCATCGGCCTGCAACTCACCATCCCGCTTTATGCCGGTGGCGCCATTCGTGCCCAGTCGCGGCAGGCGGCAGCCAATTACGGAAGAGCCCAGGCCAACCTGGATGGCAAGACTAACGACGTCCTCCTCGAGTTGCGCAAGCAATACAACGCCAGCCTCAACGCCAGCGCCCGCATCGACGCCCTGATCAAGTCGGCGGATTCGGCGCGCCTGTTGATCGATGCCACGACCAAAAGCGTCAAGGCCGGCTTGCGAACCAACCTCGATTCGCTCAATGCACAGCGCCAGCTTTTTGAAGTGAAACGCGACCTGGCCTTGGCCCGCTACAACTATCTGGTCAGTTACCTGCGCTTGCGCAAGGCGGCAGGCATCCTTGCCATGAGCGACCTGCAAACGGTATCCGGCCTCTTTGAGGCCAGCCGGTAATCATTGGGAAATCTGGCAGGCACCGCGATCCGGGGGCCTGACCACGGGGGTTTATCAGGTCCTGAACTGCGCCACGGTCTCGCGCAGCGAAGCCGACAGGGCCTGTAGCTGACGCGCCGCTTCAGCCGTCTGGCGAACGGCAGCCGCACTTTCCTCGGACATCTGGGCAATGGTTTCCAGCTTCTGGGCGATCTCGTTGCTGGCCATGCTCTGTTCGGCAATCGAATCGGAAATGCCGTTGACCACCACGGTGACGCGCAGGGCGCCGTCGCGGATGCGGTTGATCGAATCGCCGGCCTGATTGGCCAGCTCGACGCCGTTGCCGACCTGGCGGACGCCATCCTGCATGCTGCTGACGGCGCTGCGCGTGCCATTCTGTATCTTGGCCACCATCTCGCCGATTTCCTTGGTCGAATGGCCGGTCCGTTCGGCCAGCTTGCGCACTTCGTCGGCGACCACGGCAAAGCCGCGCCCCTGTTCGCCGGCACGGGCGGCCTCGATGGCGGCGTTGAGCGCCAGCAGGTTGGTCTGGTCAGCAATTTCCTTGATGGTATTGACGATGGAGGTGATCTGGTCGGACTGGTGGCCGAGATCTTCGACGATGACCGAGGAGGCCTGGACGGCGTCGGAAATCTTGCGCATTTCGCTGGCCGCATTGTGGATGACGGCGGCGCCTTCTTCGGAGATGGCACCGGCCGTTTGCGAAATGCCATGCGCCTCGTTGGCGTTTTCCTTGACCTGATCGATGCTGACCGCCATTTCCTCGACGCAGGCGGCCATCGACGAAGCTGCATCGCTTTGCTGGCTGGCCCGCTCGGCAACCTGTTCGGAAGCGCTGAACAACTGGTTGGCAGCGCTCGACACCTGTTCGGCATTGGCGACAATGCCGGCGATCATGGTGCGCAGGGTTTCCTGCATGGTCCGGATGTTGGCGAGCAGGCTGTCCTTGTCACTGGCGGCACACTCGACCGGCGTCGCCAGGTCGCCGGCGGCGATGCGCTTGGTGATGGCCGAGGCGAGGGCGGGGTCGCCACCCAGCGTCTTGATGATGTTGTTGGAAAGGAGCAGCAGTGAAATGCCGATGAAGCCGGCGATGCCCAGTCCCCAGATCAGAAGCTTGATGGCGTCGCTGCGGAACTTGGCGTCAACATCATCGATGTAGATGCCCGAGCCGATGACCCAGCCCCAGGGCTCGAAACCCATGACGAAGGAGATTTTCGGTACACCTTCCTCAGCTCCCGGCTTTGGCCAGAGGTAATCGACAAAGCCCGAACCATTGGCCTTGACCGTCTTGTTGAATTCGACAAAGAGCAGCTTGCCGTTCTTGTCCTTGATCTGATCAAGCTTCTTGCCATCCAGTTCAGGCTTGATCGGGTGCATGACCATGATGTCCTGGAGGTCGTTGATCCAGAAGTATTCGACCTTGTCGTAGCGCAGGTTGCGGATCGCTGCGGCGGCGGACTTTTTGGCATCGTCGGCCGACAACTGCCCGTCGCGCGCCTGTTTTTCGTAGTGGCCGAGAATGCCATGCGCCGCTTCGACCAGATTGCGGACCTTGGCCTGTCGATCTTCCAGCATCTGGCTCTTGCCGTTGATGAGCAGGGCCGAGAACAAGGCAGCAAGCGCGACTATGGTCATGGCGGTCATGGCAAGCAGCTTGCCGCGTAGGGTCATTCCCTGATTGGCCATTTTGCACCCTCTTTGCAGATATGGTGAATGATACAAATTTGATATTTATAAATTTAGCACAGTCTGCTTATGCGAAAAGGGTTTTGTCGTGTTCCGATTCCGAAATCTGTCAGCCTTGCCAGTTGAAATTCGGCCGAAAGACCCAATCTTCCCGATAACAGAAAATCAGTTTCCGGAGAGTCAATCATGCGTCTCGACAAATTCACGACCAAATTCCAGCAAGCCCTGTCCGATGCCCAGAGTCTGGCCATCGGCGGTGATCAGCAGTTCATCGAAGCGCAGCACCTGCTGCTTGCCCTGCTCAATCAGGATGATGGCGGCACCTCGTCGCTGCTGGCGCGGGCCGGTGTCAATGTGCCGGGCCTCAAGCGCGACCTCGAGCAGGCGCTGACCCGCCTGCCGCAGGTCCAGGGGCATGGTGGCGATGTTTCCATCGGGCGTGAACTCAGCAACCTGCTCAATCTGACCGACAAGGAAGCGCAGAAACGCGGCGATCAGTTCATCGCCAGCGAAATGTTCCTCCTCGCCCTGTGCGACGACAAGAACGAAACCGGCCGCCTGGCCAAGCAGCACGGCCTCAGCCGCAAGTCGATCGAAGCCGCGATCATGGCCGTGCGCGGCGGGCAGGGCGTCGATTCGCAGGAGGCCGAAGGGCAGCGCGAATCGCTCAAGAAATACTGCATCGACCTCACCGAGCGCGCCGCCCAGGGCAAGCTCGACCCGGTGATCGGGCGCGATGACGAAATCCGCCGCGCCATCCAGATCCTGCAACGACGCACCAAGAACAATCCGGTGCTGATCGGCGAACCCGGCGTCGGCAAGACCGCCATTGTCGAAGGCCTCGCCCAGCGCATCATCAATGGCGAGGTGCCGGAAACGCTCAAGGGCAAGAAGGTGCTGGTCCTCGACATGGCCGGCCTGCTCGCCGGCGCCAAGTATCGCGGCGAATTCGAGGAGCGCCTCAAGGCCGTGCTCAAGGAAGTCTCGCAGGAGGCCGGGCGCATCATCCTCTTCATCGACGAATTGCACACCATGGTCGGGGCCGGCAAGGCCGAGGGCGCCATCGACGCCGGCAACATGCTCAAGCCGGCGCTGGCGCG
>CAIYYE010000515.1 GCA_903930395.1 uncultured beta proteobacterium | reverse complement strand
GCATGACCTGCGGGTCCTTGACGGCTTTGCCGCCGACCGAGAGGAGGACGTCGCCGGGGCGGATGCCGGCCGAGTCGGCCGGGCTGCCGCGCACGACGCCGGCGATGAGGGCGCCTTCGTTGTCGGGCAGGCCGAAGGATTCGGCCAGTTCGGGGGTGATTTCCTGGGCTTCGACGCCGATCCAGCCGCGCGTCACGGTGCCGGTGCGGATGATCTGCTCCATGATGCTGCGGGCGGTGGAGACGGGGATGGCGAAGCCGATGCCGAGCGAGCCGCCGGTGCGTGAATAGATGGCGGAATTGATGCCGACCAGGTTGCCGTTGGCGTCGATGAGCGCACCGCCGGAGTTGCCGGGGTTGATGGCAGCATCGGTCTGGATGAAATTCTCGAAGGTGTTGATGCCGAGATGCGAGCGGCCCAGCGCCGAAACGATGCCCATGGTCACCGTCTGACCGACGCCGAAGGGGTTGCCGATGGCGAGTACGACGTCGCCGACGCGCAGGTTGTCCATCTGGCCGAAGGTGATGGCGGGCAGCTTGTCGGCCTTGATCTGCAGGATGGCGAGGTCGGATTCGGGGTCGCTGCCGACGATCCTGGCCTTGTAGGTCTTGGTGTCGTTGAGCGAGACCTGAATGTCGTCGGCGCCGTCGATGACATGATAATTGGTCAGGATGTAGCCGTTGGGGCTGACGATGACGCCGGAGCCGAGACCGGAATTGCGCTGCGGCTGGCCTTCGGGGCGTTCGCCAAAGAAGTGACGGAAAATCGGGTCGTCAAAGAGCGGGTGGCGCTGCTGCTTGATTGCCTGTGTCGTGTAGATGTGGACCACGGAGGGCAGGGCGGCGCGCGCTGCCTCGCGATAGGAACCGGTCGGCGCGACCTTGTCGTCGTCGCTGCTCGCCGGCGCCTCCTGCAAGGCCACGATGGCCTGACGGGGCGGCAGCCATTCCGGTTTCAGCGTGGAGACGACGAACAGAATGGCCAGCGCAACAGTGACAGTTTGTGCAAAAATCAGCCACAACCTCTGCATGGATATCGTCTCGATGAAGCGTGAAGAATTGGTGAATTATCTGGATGGGCTGATGACGCCCGGCAAGTTCAGGGATTATTGCCCAAATGGTCTGCAAGTGGAAGGTCGTTCCGAGATATCCCGCATCGTGGCAGGGGTTACGGCCAGTCAGGCGCTGCTGGACGCGGCGGTTGAGCGTCATGCCGATGCCATTCTGGTGCACCATGGCTACTTCTGGAAAGGCGAGGATGGCCGGGTTACCGGTATCCGCCGCAAGCGGCTGGCGACCCTGCTGGCCCATGATATCAGCCTGCTGGCCTATCACCTGCCGCTCGACGCCCATCCCGAACTGGGCAACAACGCCCAGTTGGCGAGCCGGCTGGGCTGGATCCCCGAGGGACGCTTCGGGGAGCAGGATATTGCCTGGCTGGGAACGCTGCTCGAAGCTTGCAATTTGACGGCGCTGGCCGGCAAGGTCGCCCGTCTGCTTGGGCGGGAGCCCATGGTGATCGGTGAGGGCTCCCGGCCGATTCGGCGGATTGCCTGGTGTTCCGGCGGCGCGCAGGGCTATTTCGAACAGGCCATCGCGCTTGGTGTCGATGCCTTCATGTCAGGCGAAATCTCCGAGCAGACCGTGCATCTGGCGCGGGAAAGCGGGGTTGCCTACATCGCGGCCGGCCATCATGCCACCGAGCGCTACGGGGTCGAGGCGCTGGCTGAACATCTGGCCCAGCGCTTCGGTATCCGCTGCGAATTCGTAGACCTCGACAACCCGGTTTAGGGACCGTCAGGCGGCACGTTTCCGGCCATAGCCATCTTCGAGGATGCGCATGAGCAGGACGATTTCTTCGACTACTTCGAGCGGGAAGCCGTTGCGGAGTCCGGCTCGCGTATCGCTGATCAGGCCCAGCAGATAGTCGAGGCATGCCTGGCTGCCCCAGTCAGCCGAAGCCTTCTGGATGATGTGCGGATAATCTTCGAGGGCTTTGAGGCCGGATATCGGGGTGAGAGAATCACTCCAGGCCGGGATGCTGGCGTTGAAGCGGTTATGCATTTTCTCGGCCAGTGCCTCGAATTCCTCGCGCATGCCGCCGCGACGGTAGAGATCAAGCAACATGCTCCAGGGTTGAATGCTCTTGGGCAGGTTTTGCTCGACGTACTCGGCCAGCGTATCGGCGGCGCCGCGGACGCGACCGAAGGCGAGCATGATCTCGGCCAGTTCCAGTACGGAGTATTCATCTTCCGTTGAGATATCGACGATGCCGGGCTCGGCTGATGCTTCGGGGATTTCTTCGGGCAGGGACTGCGCGAGTGGCAGGGGGATAGCCGGCGCCGCTATGTTTTCAGTGATGTCCAGCACGCCCGCGGTTCTGGGGGGGGCGGATTTTTCCGGCGGGCTGGAAGCTTCCGGCTTGGTGGGGGTAGGGGTGGGGGCGGTATGGGGGTGGGCCGAGTGAGCGGGGGCTGAATGGGTCGCGAGGGCTAGCGGAATCTGGTCTTCACCGGGTGAGCGCTGGCGACGACCAAAATATTGGGCAAGGCCGACCGAAATTGCTGCGCCAAGGGCGGCGCTGATCAGGAGCTCCATCCAACTGGCACTTTGGGGGGCGTTGGGTGCTGGCGGCGGGGCACTGATCGTCGGTGCGGCGGGCAGCGCGGGTGCAGGAAGCGACTGGGCGAGCGTCAACTTGCCCTGAGCTTCGATGACCTTGCTGGCGAGCTCCAGCGCCTGGTCCATTTTTTCGATTTCATGCGCGAGCAGGTGCAGGGTCGTTTCAAGCTTGAGGAGTCGTTCCTCGGTGTCGGCTTGCAGACCACTGCTTGATTTTGGGGTGGGCCTGGTTTCGTCCGGCGCGGCGCCCAGACGTAGCTGGTCGCCGCCCTTGGCGGCAGGAGCCATCCTTGGCTTCGGCTTCGACTTGGCTCGTGGGGGCGAGGGCTTTTTCGGGGGGGCATCGGCGACGCGTTCAATGGTTTCGCTATCGCGTGCCTGCCATCCATCACTCCTGGCCGTTCTGGCCGATGAAACGGGGTAGGCGCCGGAAGTTGGCTGTGCCTCCGCCTGCATGAGGGGCGGTTCCGGTATCAGGACAAAGTCACGGACGACGTCATGGCCGCAACCGGCCTGGATGGCGATGGCAAATATCGGTTCGTTGATCGGTTTGCTGCCGACGATTTGCAGGATGTAAGCCTGGCCGCGCCGGATCAGCCGGGTCTTTGCCGCCGTAATGACCGGCAGGTCGCTGCCGGGCATGGCGACGAGCGAGAAGCAGGCGGAGGCAACAGAGGCCTCGTCCGTTGCCAGAATGGGTAATTCGGCCCTGAGGGTCTCGCCGATCCGTGAGTGCAGCGTGAGTTCCCCGAGTCCGATGGCGTTCCCTATGCCTGGAACGAGGGCCGCGGTCAGTGCGACAATGCCGATCAGTTTGCTCGTCATGATGCTTTCACTGCCTAATAGAATTTTGTATTTTTTTCTAATCTATCACTTTGGTAAGGGCGACTCGTGAAATATTGCACACTTTTGCCCCGTTAATTGAGAGAGTTGTCCGATGAATACGGTATTTGCGCCTTTCCCCGTCGCCACCCTGGCGGTTCTTGGCATCCCGCAGGGCTTTCCCGTTCGGCGGATTTTCTGTGTGGGCCGCAATTACGCCGACCACGCCCGCGAAATGGGGGCCATAGATCAGGCCGAAGGACGCGAGCCGCCCTTTTTCTTCAGCAAGCCGGGCGATGCCGTGCGTGGGGGTGAAGGAGAAATCAGCGTGGCCTATCCGCCGCAGACCGGGAATCTGCATCACGAGGTCGAAATGGTTGTGGCGCTCGGGGCTGGCGGGGCGAATGTCGGGGTCGAGGCGGCGAATGCGCTGATTTTCGGCTATGCCGTTGGCCTTGATCTGACGCGTCGCGACATGCAGGCGAGAGCCAAGGAAAAGAGCCATCCCTGGGACATGAGCAAGGGTTTCGATCAATCGGCCGTGGTTGGGCCGATATGTCCGGCAGCGTCTTGCGGCCACCCCCTGACCGGGCGCATCTGGCTGACCGTCAATGGCGAGCTGCGCCAAAGCGGCGACCTGTCGGCCATGATGTGGACGGTGCCGGAAATCATCGCCAATCTGTCGACGCTGGTCCGTCTCGAGGCGGGTGATCTGATCTATACCGGTACGCCGGCCGGGGTTGGCCCGCTGGTTCGTGGCGACGTGCTGGAAGCGGGCGTCGACGGCGTCGGTACGCTGCATGCCAGGATAGTCTGAGTTAGCAGAAGCGGGGCGGCGGACAGGGGTGGCATGCGACAATTCGCCCATGTTTCGCGCCACCGCGCGTGGTCTGGTCGCCCACGCCTTTCCCGTCCTCATTGCCCAGTTGTCCTCCATCGGCATGATGGTGGTCGACACTGCCGTGCTCGGCCATGTCAGCTCGCTCGACCTTGCCGCCGTGGCCATTGGCGGCGGTATTCATGTGTCCGTGGTCTTTGCGCTGGTCGGCATTCTCCAGGCGGTGACGCCGCTCGTTGCGCATCTTCATGGCGCAGGCCGTGACGCCGAGGTGGCCGGCATTCTGCAGCAAGGCTTCTGGCTGGCCCTGGCGCTGGCGGTGCCGGGCATCCTGTTCCTGACACATCCGGGGGCGGTGCTTGGCATCGTGGACATGGACGCCGCTGTCGAGGCCAAGGTCCGGCAATATCTCTCCCTGCTCGCCTGGGGGCTGCCGGCTGCGCTGTGCTACCGGACTTTCTACGCTTTCTGCAATGCCCTGGGCAAGCCACGGGTGCTCATGGCGATCGGACTGTTCAGCCTGGTCCTGCACGCCATCCTGGCCTGGGGCCTGGCTTTGCAGGGCTGGCTGGGCGAAGCGCTCGGCGTCGCCGGCTGCGCCCTGTCGAATATCCTGATCGGCTGGCTGGCCTGTATGAGCGCTGCCGCCTAT
>CAIYYE010000514.1 GCA_903930395.1 uncultured beta proteobacterium | reverse complement strand
GGCGTTGTTGCCGCACGTGCTGCAATCATTCTCGCCTTTTCGATTTGCGTCAGCTCATCGATGATCCGCGCTTCCTCGAAAGGTTTTTGAATGAACCCAGAGCCGGCCCCGGAAATTCGGACAGCTGGATAAGTGATAGCCTTGCTTCACCCACGGCCGCGTAGCGGCTTGAATGAGGAGCAAGAGCATGACGAGAAGGAAGCGGCGGAATCACTCGCCGGAATTCAAGGCCAAGGTGGCGATCGCTGCCGTGAAGGGCGACAAGACGCTGGCCGAGCTGGCACAGCAATTCGATGTGCATCCGAACCAGATTACGGACTGGAAGACGCAACTGCTGGAACGTTCGTCGGTCGTGTTTGGCGAGAAGCCAGCCAAGGAAACAGGGCCGGACATCCAGACGATGCAGGCCAAGATCGGTCAGCTGACGCTGGAGAACGATTTTTTAGAAAAGGCGCTCACCAAGGCGGGCATGCTGAGCGCAAGAAGATGATCGACCGCAATCACGACCTACCGGTGGTCCGGCAATGTCAGATTCTCGAACTGGCACGGTCGACCGCCTACTACACGCCGAAACCGACTTCGCCCGAGGACCTGGCGCTGATGCGCCGGATGGACGAACTGCATCTTGATTTCCCATTCGCGGGGAGCCGGATGCTGCGCGACCTGCTCAGAAATGAAGGGCAGTCCATAGGCCGCAAGCGCATTCGCCGTTTGATGCGGCAGATGGGCATCGAAGCCTTGTATCGCAAACCGAACACCAGCCGCCGGCATGCGGCGCACCCGGTTTATCCCTACCTGCTGCGCAACCTGAGCATTGAGCGATCCAATCATGTCTGGGCAACGGACATCACGTACATTCCGATGTGCCGGGGCTTCGTCTATCTGGTCGCCATCGTCGATTGGTACAGCCGCCGGGTTCTGGCCTGGCGTTTGTCCAACACGCTGACCACCGACTTCTGCATCGAGGCCTTGCAGGAAGCGATCGCCCGTTACGGCACGCCGGAAATCGTCAATACCGACCAGGGCAGCCAGTTCACCAGCAGCGAATTCACCGGACAGCTCAAGGCGAACGGCATCCGGATCAGCATGGACGGCAAAGGTTGCTGGCGTGACAACGTCTTTGTCGAGCGCCTCTGGCGAACCATCAAGTACGATGAGGTGTATCTCAAAGCCTACGAATCGGTCTCGCACGCCAAGGCAAGCCTGGGGCAGTTCATCACCTTCTACAACAGCCGGCGACCGCATCAAGCATTTGCCGGCAAGACGCCGGACATGATTTACTTCGCCGGCTTGCCGCAGGGCAACCTCGCCGCATGAAATCCGCGTTACCCACCGCGCCGGCTGCCTACGGTCTGAACGGACCTTCGGCAACCGTCACCGTGGATAACGCTACCCCCGCAGGGCTCCACTTATCGCCGTGGATATTCTGTCCAAATGAACGGGGCCAGCTCTGACTGACGTCCAAAGAAACGCTGATTCGCTTTTTCACCCAAGTTGTCGGGCATACGGAAAGCGACATCCGCAAGGCAATTCGACCCGATGGCCATTTGCTGGCTACACGGATCATCAG
>CAIYYE010000513.1 GCA_903930395.1 uncultured beta proteobacterium | reverse complement strand
GGGCCGGGCAACTGACGAGCATGGCTGAAGCCCATCTCTATGCCGACGAAATCATTCACGCCGAAACAACGCCTTACCAGCGTCTCGTCGTCACCCGCTGGCGCGATGACCTGCGCCTATTCATCAACAACAACCTGCAGTTTTCGTCGCATGACGAATACCGCTATCACGAGGCACTGGTCCATCCCGGACTGGCCAGCCTGCCGGGGGCAAAACGTGTGCTGGTGCTGGGTGGCGGCGATGGCCTGGCGGTGCGTGAAGTGCTCAAATACCCGAACGTCGAGTCGGTGACGCTGGTCGATCTTGATCCGGCGATGACCGCGCTGTTCTCGACAGCCCCGGCATTGGTGGCGTTGAATCAGGGGGCATTGAGTTCGCCCCGGGTGAGGGTGGTCAATGCCGACGCCCTGCAATGGCTGGAGGAAAACCGCGATTATTTCGACTTCATCGTCATCGACTTTCCCGATCCGGCCAATTTTGCGCTCGGCAAGCTCTACACCTCGGCCTTTTACCGTCTGGTCGAAAAACGTCTGTCGGCGCGTGGCCTGCTCGTCGTCCAGTCGACTTCGCCGCTCTATGCCCGGCAATCCTACTGGTGTGTCGTCACGACGCTGGAAAGCATTGGTTTTAAGACGGCGCCGTATCACGCCCAGGTGCCGTCCTTTGGCGAATGGGGCTACATCATCGCCGGCCGTCAGGCCTTCCTGCCGGCGCCGCTAGTCGGGGAAAAGACCCGTTTCCTGACGTCCGAAACCCTGCCTGGCCTGTTCGTGTTTCCGGCCGATATGGCGCGTCTGCCGGCCGAGGTCAATCAGCTCAACAACCAGGTTCTGGTCCGTTATTTCGAAGCCGAGTGGCGCCAGGTTATCCGTTAAGTGGCAAGTGAGCCTTGAGATAGGCCACAGTCGCCTCGAAGGGCATCGGCCGGCTGAACAGGTAGCCTTGCAGCATGTCGCAGCCAAGCCTTGCGAGGAAGTCGCGCTGGGCTTCGGTTTCGACGCCTTCGGCCACCAGTTCGAGGCCGAGGCTGTGGCCGAGGGCAATCGTTGCGGAACAGATGGCCGCATCGTTGGCATCGGTTTCGAGATCCTGGACGAAAGAGCGATCGAGTTTCAAGCGCTTGATCGGCAGATGCTTGAGGTAAGCCAGTGAGGAATACCCGGTGCCGAAATCGTCAATGGCCAGCATGACGTCCATGGCGGCTAGCTGATCGAGGATGGACAGGGTCAGTTCCGGCTTGTCCATGGCCGTGCTTTCGGTGACTTCCAGCTCGATATCCTGCGGCGTGAGGTCGTAGCAGGCGAGCGCTCCCCGGATGAGCAGGATGAGATTTTCATGACGCAGCTGCTGGGCCGAAATATTGATGGCGACACGGATGCCGGTGATGCCCTGTGCCTTCATGCTGCGGATCAGTCGGCAGGTTTCCCAGATCACCCAGTCGCCAAGCGGCTGGATCAGTCCGGTTTCTTCGGCGATGGGAATGAAGCGTATCGGCGGAATCGATCCGAGTTTCGGGCTGTCCCAGCGGAGCAGGGCCTCGACGCCGAGGACGCGGCCAGTCGTCGTCTCGATCTGCGGCTGGAAGTGCAGGGAGAACTCGCTGCTCGTCGGCGATATGCCGGCAACGGCCTGGCGCAACTCGTTCTCCATCTCGAGGCGCTCGCCGGCCGCCTCGTTCATCCGGGCCGTGTAGAACTGATGATTGTTGCGCCCGGCACTTTTGGCGAAATACATCGCCGTGTCGGCGTTGCGGAGCAGGGTGCCGGGGTCGCGGCCATCCAGGGGGTAGAGGCTGATGCCGATACTGGGGGTGGCGTAGAGGACGTGGTCAGTGATCAGGTGGCTGTCCACGAGGTTGCTCTGGATCTTGCTGGCGACCCGTGCTGCGGTCAGCGGCGATTCGATTTCCGGCAGGACGACGACGAATTCGTCGCCGCCGATACGCGCCACGAGGTCGCTGGCCCGGACGCATTCGCGCAGGCGCTGGGCGACGCTTTGCAACAACTGGTCGCCGATCTGATGGCCGAGTGTGTCATTGACGTTCTTGAAATTGTCGAGATCGATGAGCATCAGCGCCAGCTGCTGATTTGTCCGTTCGCAGGCCCGCAGCGACTGCGCCAGCTGCAATTCGAAGGCCAGCCGATTGGGCAGATTGGTCAGCGGATCGTGATAGGCCAGGTAGGTCAGGCGGTCGGCCACCTCGACGCTGGCGTCGGTTTCTATGTAATTGGCGACATGTCCCTGAAAGTGGCCATCGGGATCGCGCAGTACCGAAATTTTCAGGTGACGCGGATAGTTCGAACCATCCTTGTGCTTGTTCCAGACCTCGCCTTCCCAATAGTCACGGCTATCCAGGGCATGCCGCATGGCGGCATAAAGCGAACGGGAGGTCCGGCCAGAGGCCAGAATCCGGGGATTCTGGCCAATCAGATCTTCTGGCGAATAGCCGCTCAAGCGGCAAAATGCTTCGTTGACCGTAACAATGTGATTGTTGCTGTCGGTTACCAGTATGCCTTCGCGGCTCTGCTCGAAAGCCCGCAGCAAGGCGCTTGCAGCGAGGCTTTCAGGCTTCGGGGTGGTGGCGTTACTGGTTACTGCAGAGCGCTTCATTGAGTCAGCCTGACTATGGTTGCGCCAATTCTAATCTGCCTGTCAGACGTTAAACAGGAAATTCAGTACATCGCCGTCCTTGACGACGTATTCCTTGCCTTCGGCCCGCATCTTGCCGGCTTCCTTGGCGCCGGCTTCACCCTTGTAGGCAATGAAGTCGTCGAAAGCGATGGTCTGGGCGCGGATGAAGCCGCGTTCGAAGTCGGTGTGGATGACGCCGGCCGCCTGCGGCGCGGTGTCGCCCTGGTGGATGGTCCAGGCGCGCACTTCCTTGACGCCGGCCGTGAAGTAGGTGGCCAGGCCGAGCAGCTTGTAGCCGGCGTGAATCAGGCGATCAAGACCGGGTTCTTCGAGGCCGAGGTCGGCCAGGAACATCTGCTTTTCTTCGTCATCGAGATCGGCGATTTCGGCTTCGATGGCGGCGCAGACGGAAACCACTTCAGCCTTCTCGGTGGCGGCATGGGCGCGCACAGCGTCGAGTAGCGGGTTGTTCTCGAAGCCACTCTCGGCGACGTTGGCGACGTAGAGCACCGGCTTGCCGGTAATCAGGCAGAAGGGCTTGATCAGGGCCAGTTCTTCCTTGGCGAGGTCGAGGCCGCGGATGGCCTTGGCCTGGTCGAGCTGGGCGAAACACTTTTCAAGCACGGCGACCAGGGCCTTGGCTTCCTTGTCGCCGGAGCTGGCCGGGCGGCGGTAGCGGTTGAGGGCTTTTTCGACCGAGGCCATGTCGGCCAGCGCCAGTTCGGTGTCGATGACCTCGATGTCGCGCAGCGGATCGACGCCGCCGGAAACGTGGATCACGTTGTCGTCGGCAAAGCAGCGCACGACGTGCACGATGGCGTCGGTTTCGCGGATGTTGGCCAGGAACTGGTTGCCCAGGCCTTCACCCTTGGAAGCCCCGGCGACCAGACCAGCAATGTCGACGAACTCGACGATGGCCGGCTGCATCTTCTGCGGCTTGACGATGGCAGCGAGCTGGGCCATGCGCTTGTCCGGCACTTCGACGATGCCGACATTCGGCTCGATGGTGCAGAAGGGATAGTTTTCCGCCGCGATGCCCGACTTGGTCAGGGCGTTGAAGAGGGTGGATTTGCCGACGTTGGGCAGGCCGACGATGCCGCATTTCAAAGACATGGGTTTTCCT
>CAIYYE010000512.1 GCA_903930395.1 uncultured beta proteobacterium | reverse complement strand
GCGATGGATTTGTGTGTCTCGTGCAAGGGCTGCAAGAAGGAATGCCCGAGTTCGGTCGACATGACCTTGATCAAGACCGAATACCTGGCGCATCGCAACGAGCAACTCGGCCTGCCGCGTCGGGCAAAGCTGTTTGGCGGCCTGCCGGAATGGCTGCACCGCTATCGGCGTCCGCTGGCAGCGCTGGTCCGCCTGCGCAATGCATCGCCCTGGCTCGCCAAGCTGGTCGAGCGCAAGCTCGGCATCGCAGCACAACGCCCGATACCGGAGATCGTCGGCCGGCCAGTCATTGCCGATAGCATCGAGGCCAGCACCCAACGCGGCAAAGTCGTGCTTTTCGTCGATACCTTTACCCATTACTACACCCCTGAAGTGGCCGAGGCAGCGATTGCCGTGCTCAAGGCCGGCAGCTATGCCGTCGAGATTCTGCGCCCGGCCGCCGACGATGGCGAACCGCTGCGACCCTTGTGCTGCGGGCGAACCTACCTGTCGCAGGGGATGGTCGACGCAGCCCGGCTCGAAGGGCAAAGGGTCATGGCCGCGCTGGCCCCGGCACTGGCCGAAGGGACCCCGATTGTCGGGCTGGAGCCATCCTGCCTGCTCGCCCTGCGCGACGAGTTTTACAGCCTGTCGCTAGGCCCCGAGGTCGGGCAACTCGGTAAACAGGCCTTCCTCTTCGAGGAGTTCCTCATGCGCGAGGGCAACAAGGGATTGAAACTGGATCTGAAGCCGATTCCCGGCGGCAAGGCTGTGGTGCATGGCCATTGTCACCAGAAAGCCTTCGGCGCCATGAAATCAATGAAGAAGGTGCTCGGCTGGATACCGGAATTCGAATTCGACATCGTCGATGCCAGTTGCTGCGGCATGTCCGGCAGCTTCGGGCTGGAAGCCGAGCATTACGAGTCATCGGTCAAAATGGGCGAACTGGCCCTGCTGCCGGCCGTGCGTTCAGCCCCGGCCGACGCCCCCATCGTTGCCGATGGCTTTTCCTGTCGGCATCAGATCAAGGATGGCACCGGGCGCGATGCGGTGCATGTCGCTGTGCTGCTGGCGCGGGCGCTGGGCTGAGGGGGCTTCATTTGCTGAAGCCAACCGCCCAGCATTCTTCAAGATTGGCCTCGACACAGGCCACGACGTCGGCGTCGAGCTTTCCCTGCTCTGCCTCTTCCCGCAGAACGTCGAGAATGTCCTTTGTCGGCAATGGGCCACGGTAGGGGCGGTGCTGCTCGAGCGCTTGAAAGACATCGGCAACTGCAATGATTCGGGCTTCGAGGGAGAGCTCGGTTTTCTGCAAATGATAGGGGTAGCCCGAGCCATCAATCCGTTCGTGGTGCTGCGAGGCCCATTGCGCCACCTCTTCCAGGCCACTGATGTTTTTTAGGATATTGAAGGTATCGAAGCTGTGCCGACGAACGATGGCGTATTCCTCGGGCGTCAGTTTGCCGGGCTTTTCGAGATAGTTGTCGGGGACCCGGAGTTTGCCCAGGTCGTGCAGCAGGCCGGCCAGTTCCAGAAGTTCGCAGGTCCGGGGCGACAAGCCCATCTTTTCGCCGATGTGGCGAGCCAGGCGTGCTACAGCATCGGAGTGCCTTTGCGTGTAGGGACTCTTCGCATCAACAATCACCGAGAAGACATGCATGAGACTGCGCAGATCGGAGAAATCAAGCTGTCCCTCGCTTTCACAGCCAACCCAGGTCGCCGCATAGCCCGCGACCTGGTCGCTTTCGAGACGGAACCAGAAGGCCTCCGAACTGGCGAGTTCGAGAAAGGCCTCAATCATCTCGGGATGGAACCATTCATTTTTGCGCTCGATCACCTGGCGGCAGGTATCCGCCACACCGAGCAGAATGTTGGAGTTATCCTTGAGGCTGCCCAGCGTCAGAATATCGATGCGGTCAGCGAGGTAGATACAACTGGCATTAAGCCGGGTTTCCTCGGGGAGGTTCAGATTCTTGAGAACCGACCAATGGGTGTGATGATGCAGCACGACATCGGCCAGCTTCGCGAGTTGCGGGCAGTTGCTGAGCAGGGCGTGGCCGATCACGCAGTGTTCGTGCTCGTTTTCCCATTCCAGCTGAGCCAGGCGGGAATGGATGACGGTTTTCGAGACGCCGCAATCGTGCAGGATGGCCGCCTGGAAGAGGTCGTCCAGGCGCCGGCCCGACCATCCCAGTTTTTTTCCGCATTCTGCCGCGATGTAGGCGACACGCTTGCCATGGTGAATGTGCGTGACGCCGACAAGATCGAGAGCATCTGACAAGGAGTAGATGGCTTGATGGAGATTGACGCGATAGGACGACACAGGCTGGCCTCGGATTGGCAATTCGCGTAGTCGCAAACGTTTGCTTTTAGCGAGATTTACAGTGATCAGAACTAAGTTCGATAATAGCTGAGCTAGCCATTTATTCCCTATGCCAAAGGGGGTATTTCATGCCCCAGGAAAACTTGCAGCAAATTTATCGGCGAGTAGAGTTACGTTACAAGACTTGAATCGAGAGACGGCCCTCACGCTATGCGACTCATTCCATGAAAAACCACCTAGTCCTGGCTGTCGCGACATTCGTGATTCTCGATCTGGGAACCCTCGCGTTCAGCTACACCATTGCCCGACAAGTCGAAAGAGATGCGGTTGCGATCAAT
>CAIYYE010000511.1 GCA_903930395.1 uncultured beta proteobacterium | reverse complement strand
TGCACGATCAAACGCCCATTCCCCACCAGTCGAATCGACGCCGCCTGCTTGGCACCAGTCTGCTTCTGCTCAGCGGTGGCTGCAGCCTCATCTCGGGCAAGCCGGCGACGCCCGCCCGCCCCAAAATCGGCCTCGCCCTCGGCGGTGGCGCAGCGCGCGGCTTCGCCCATATCGGCGTCATCAAGATGCTCGAATCGCACGGCATTTATCCGGACTACGTGGTTGGCACCAGTGCCGGCGCCGTCGTCGGTTCGCTCTACGCGGCCGGTTACGACGCCTTCGCCATGCAGAAAATTGCCCAACAACTGGACGAGAAAATCTTTGCCGACTGGACGCTGGGCGGGCGCGGCCTGCTCAAGGGCGAGGCCCTGCAGGATTTCATCAACCAGCACCTGAACAATCGCCCGCTGGAAAAACTGAACAAGCCTTTCGCCACCGTAGCCACCGACCTCAACACCGGCGAGCGGGTCGTTTTCCGGACCGGCGACACGGGGATGGCCGTCCGCGCCTCGGCTGCTGTACCAGGCGTTTTCCAGCCCACCCAGTTCCGCGGCAGGAGCTACGTCGATGGCGGCCTGACCAGCCCTATCCCCGTCCAGGCTGCCCGCGAGATGGGGGCCGACATCGTCATCGCCGTCGATATCTCGGCCCGTGCCGAAGGTCAGCCGGTCGACAGCCTGACCGCCATCATCTGGCAGACGACGACCATCATGGGCGGCGTCATCGGGGCGGCCGAACTACGCAGTGCGGACATCGTGATCCGGCCCAGGCTGCCCTATGTCAAATCCTGGGATTTCGCAGCCCGCAACGACGCCATGCTCGAAGGGGAACGTGCCGCCCAGGCCGCACTACCCGCCATCAAGCAGAAACTCGGGCGCTGATCCCTCAGTATCGCCAACGCATCGCGAATTTCTGCGAAAATCCAATTTTTGAAACATTTCAGCGGATTCACCATGACCTACAAAGTCTTTGTCGACGGCCAGGAAGGCACCACCGGCCTGCAGATCAACGAATACCTCGCCTTGCGCAGCGATGTCACCCTGCTCAAGATCGACGCCGACAAACGCAAGGATCTGGCCGAACGCAAACGGCTGATCAATGAATCCGACGTCACCTTCCTCTGCCTGCCCGACGAAGCGGCCAAGGAATCGGTGAGCCTTGTCGACAACCCGAACACCTGCATCATCGATGCCTCGACGGCACATCGCGTCAATCCCGACTGGACCTTCGGCCTGCCCGAACTGGCCCCCGGCCAGCGCGCCCGCATCCGCGCCAGCAAGCGCATCGCCAACCCCGGTTGCCATGCCAGCGCCTTTATCCTGGCCTTGCGCCCGCTCGTCGTCGCCGGACTGCTGCCCTCGGCCACGCAGATCGCCGCCAACTCCATCACCGGCTATTCGGGTGGCGGCAAGTCGATGATCGCGCATTACGAGAGCCCGGAGCGTATCAATGCGCCCCGCCCCTACGGCCTCACGCTGGCCCACAAGCACCTACCGGAAATGCAGGCTTATACCGGGCTCACCGTCGCCCCCATTTTCCAGCCCATCGTCGGCCCCTTCTACAAGGGGCTGGCCGTTACTGCCTATCTGCACCCGCAGCAATTCACTCATGCCGTCACCCCGGCCGACGTGCAGAAGATCATCGCCGACTATTACGCCAAGGAAGCCTTCATCCGCGTCCTGCCGGTTGATCTCGAAGCCACCACGGCCGGCGGTTTCTATGATGTCGAAGCCAACAATGGCACCAACCGCGTCGATATCGCCATCTTCGGCAATGTCGAGCGCATGCTGGTCGTCGCCCGCCTCGACAATCTCGGCAAGGGTGCCTCCGGCGCTGCTGTCCAGGCCATGAACGTGCATCTCGGTGTGGAAGAAAGCCTCGGCCTGGTCTGATCTGCACCAAACGCCATCAAGCTGCCGTCGATGCCCATGAGCGACCCCATCACCACCTACGTCATCGGTCACATCAGCATCAAGGATGCCGAAAAATGGGACCGCTACCGCAGCCAGGTGCCGGCCACGCTGGCGCCATGGCAGGCCGAACTGGTCTTTCGCGGCGAAAAACTGGCCGTGCTGGGCGGTGAGCATCGGCATAGCGATACGGTCGTCATCCGCTTCCCGGATGCCGAATCGGCGAACGGCTGGTTCAACTCCGCGGCTTATCAGGCACTGATCCCGCTACGCATGGCTGCAGCGGAAGTCGATCTGATCAGCTTCAGCGCACCGGGCGGCTAGTCTCGGCGTAGTCGCGGGCGTATTGCGCGCTGGCCAGGTCCAGCACCTGGGCAATGCGCTCGCTGCTTGTCACGACATTCTGCACGGCCTTGCCATCGCCCTTGTCGCCCATGCTCAGCCGACCGATGGCGCTATCGAAGAAAATCCACTGATTCTTGGCCAGGCCAACGGCATCGCGGCTGGCTGACGAATTTTCGCGGGCGCTATCGAGCTCACCGAGCCCGGCCGTAAACTCCTTGCGAGCCTGCTCGATATCGACCAGAACGCCCTGGGCGCGATTTCCGCCCTGCGCCAGCAGGTAGAGTCTGGCCAGACGCTGGGACAGCATATTGAGCCGCGACGACAGGTCGATCAGGCGCCCGACTGGCGTCTCGCCTTCCGCTTCAATCAGCATGCTCAGTTTGCCGGTGTGGATCATCAATTCGTCAGCCAGCTGATTGACCCGCTCGGCGCTGGCTGGCCCCGGTGGCTGCTTGAGGGCGGCGCGCATTTCCTGCCAGAGTGCCTCGCTCCGCGCCAATTCGCGCTGCACATTGGCTTTTCGGCCAGAGCTGCCCAGTCGGCTGAACTCGGCATTGATTTCCGCCACCGACACATCGACCTGCTGGAGTGACTGGGTGGCGTTCAAACCCATGCCGGCCTGCTGGTAGAGCTTGGCCAGGCGCTGCGACTGCATGCGCAGGCGACCGGCGCTGACGATGTCGTTGGCCTGCTGCACCGCACCGCTCTCTTTCGCTGCGGCCAACGCGCTCTGCGGCAGCAACATGGACGGGCAAACGACCATCAGAATCAGGGAGAAAATGGTCTGGCGAACGACTTGAAATTGCAGCATCGGGAAGCGGACTTGGTGATCAAAGGGCGTGCATTGGACCACGGCAAGATTTCAATCACTTTACAAGCGCTCTGCTTGACCTATCATTCGCCCCACCATGCTCGACGCCGCCCCCCGCATCCTCGCCGTCATCCCGCCGATGAC
>CAIYYE010000510.1 GCA_903930395.1 uncultured beta proteobacterium | reverse complement strand
GCCACCTGCCCCAACCACATGAACCCGCCGCTCTCCTACCTCGATCCCAATGCGGTCAGCAAGATCAAGGTCTATGCCGGCATCACGCCAGTCAGCGTCGGTGGCGACAGCATCGGCGGCAGTATCGTCGCCGAAACCGCCCCCCCTGCCTTTGCCGCTCCCGGCCAGGGCCTGCTGACCAAGGGCGAAATCGGCACCTTCTATCGCAGCAACAACAACGCCGTCGGCGGCAATGTCGGCGCTACGGTCGCCACTGAAAACTTCAGCGTCAGCTACACCGGCGCCATGACCAAGGCCGACAACTACACGGCCGGCGGCAATTTCAAGACGACCACGGCGACCGGCCGCACCGGCCATACGCTGCCGCTCGATGAAGTCGGCTCCAGCGCCTACGAGTCGCAAACGCACACCCTCGGCTTTGCCCTGCGCGGCGGCAATCACCTCGTCGAAGCCAAGTTCGCCTATCAGGACGTCCCCGAGCAGCTCTACCCGAACCAGCGCATGGACATGCTGGGCAACGAGCAGAAGCGCGTGAATCTGCGTTATCTCGGCCAGTTCGACTGGGGCATGCTGGAAGCGCGTGCTTATTATGAGGATGTCGACCACTTCATGAACTTCGGTGCCGACAAGCAACTCATTTACATGACGGCAGTGAATGGCATGCCGATGTATTCGGCCAGCAAAACAACCGGCGTCAATCTCAAGGCCGACATCGACCTCAGCGCCAGCGATTTGTTACGCATCGGCGCCCTCTACCAGCACTACACGCTGAACGACTGGTGGCCGCCCTCAGGCACTGGCGGCATGTCGCCAGGCACTTTCGAAAATATCAAGGATGGAGAGCGTGATCGTCTGGGGGTTTTCGCTGAATGGGAAGCTCGCTTTGGCAAGCAATGGACTACGCAACTTGGCGCCCGCCTCGAACGTGTCAGCAGTGATGCCGGCAATGTCCGAGGCTACAGCACCGCTGTTGGCGCCATGGGCGGCCAAGTGGCCGACGCCACCGCCTTCAACGCCCGCAGCCACGATCGTGCCGACAACAATCTCGACCTGACAGCGCTCGCTCGTTACACGCCGAACAACACGGCCGATATCGAATTCGGCCTGGCCCGCAAGGTACGCTCGCCCAACCTCTACGAGCGTTACACCTGGTCGACCTGGTCGATGGCCGCGGTCATGAACAACTTTGTTGGCGATGGCAACGGCTACGTCGGCAACATGGACCTGAAACCGGAAAAAGCCTACACCGTCTCGGCCACCTTTGACTGGCATGCCGCTGACCGCGCCTGGGAAATCAAGGCCACGCCTTATTTCACCCATGTTGATGACTACATTGACGCCGTGCGCTGCAGCAACACGACAACCTGTGCCGGCACCAATGCCACCGGCACAACGCGCTTCGTGACGCTGCAATACGCCAACCAATCGGCACGGCTCTACGGTTTGGACCTTTCCGGCCGCATGCCGCTGGCCAGCACCAGCCTTGGCGCTTTCGGCCTGACCGGCCTGCTCGGCTACACGCGGGGCGAAAACCGCGATACGGGCGGCAATCTCTACAACATCATGCCGCTCAATGCCAAGCTGGCACTGACCCATCAGTTCGGCGGCTGGAACAACGCCATCGAAGTCATCGGCGTCTCCGGCAAGCACGATATCTCGGCCGTCCGCAACGAAATCCAGACCTCCGGCTACAGCCTGACCAACCTGCGCGCCAGCTATACCTGGAACAAGGTCCGCGTCGACTTCGGTGTCGAAAATCTCTTCGACAAATTCTATTCCCTGCCGCTGGGCGGCGCCTACACGGGCCAAGGCACCACCATGAGCCAGACCGGAACAACCTGGGGTATCGCTGTCCCCGGCATGGGCCGCTCGTTCTACGCGGGGCTCAACCTGAAGTTCTAAGGCGCATCAACGCCAGAAACCCCGGCACATGCCGGGGTTTTTCTTTGCAATCAAGGAAACAGACATGAGCCCGATATTCTCCGCAGACCGCAGCAATCCGGCCGCACCGCGGGATATCCGGTTTTATCGCGCCGATCAAGGCATCTACAGCGCCGGAACAGCGGGGGCCGCCTGGCGGCTCCAGCGTGGCGTCGTCCGCCTGGACAGTGGCACCCCGTCGGGCGAGATGACATTTGCCAGTCTCGCTATCCCCGGCGATATTCTCGGTTGTGAAACGCTACTGTTCGGCGCCTATACCTTTTCAGCCACAGCCCTCACGCGATGCGAGCTTTCGCCCTGGCCGGAAGGCGCCGCTGCGCTGACCGGAGAATCGCTGCTTGGCTCGCTTGCCAAGGCCCAGCAGCGAGCCGCCGAGATCGTCGCGCTGCGCGGTGGACAGGCGGCAGATCGGGTGCTTGGCTTAATCCGCTTGTTCACCGACCCGGCCGGACAGGTGGTGTTGCCGACACGCCAGGATATTGCCGACCTCACCGACCTGCGCTTGGAAACCATTTCACGCATCATCAAGATGCTGGAACGCTCAAGGGTGTTGTTGCCGGTCAGGGTCGACGGCGTGCACGCGACGCGCAGCTTTCAG
>CAIYYE010000509.1 GCA_903930395.1 uncultured beta proteobacterium | reverse complement strand
TTCCGGGCGGATCTGGCCGCGAATGAAGAGCAGCATCAGCACCGGCACCAGTGTCACCGAAAGGAAGGCGGCGGCTGCCATCGAGAAGGTCTTGGTCCAGGCCAGCGGGGCGAACAGCCGGCCTTCCTGAGCTTCGAGCGTGAAGACCGGCAGGAAGGAAACGGTGATGATGAGCAGGCTGAAGAACAGTGCCGGGCCGACTTCCTTGCAGGCGGCGATGATGGCCTCGCTACGCGATTCGCCGGGTTGCAGGCGCTCAAGGTGCTTGTGGGCGTTCTCGATCATCACGATGGCGGCGTCGATCATCGCCCCGACGGCAATCGCAATGCCGCCCAGGCTCATGATGTTGGCGTTGATGCCGAGCGTCCGCATGCCGATGAAGGCAGCCAGAATGCCGACCGGCAGCATGATGATGGCGACCAGCGCCGAGCGCAGGTGGAGCAGGAAGACGATGCAGACCAGCGCGACGATCAGGCTTTCCTCGGCCAGCGTGCGCTTGAGCGTGGTGATGGCGCGTTCGATCAGTTCCGAGCGGTCATAGACGGTCTGGATGCTGACGCCGGCCGGCAACCCGGCGCTGATCTCGGCGACCTTGGCCTTGAGATTGGCGATCACCTCCAATGCATTCTGGCCGTAGCGGGCCATGGCGATGCCCGACACCACTTCGCCCTCGCCGTTCAGCTCGGTAATGCCGCGCCGTTCGTCGGCCACCAGCTCGACCCGGCCGATGTCGGCGACGCGCACCGGCGTGCCGTTCTGCGCCTTGAGCACGAGATTGGCGATGTCCTCCTTGCCGCGCAGGTAGCCACGGCCACGCACCATGTACTCGGTCTCGGCCATCTCCAGCGTCCGCCCGCCGACATCGCGGTTGGAATTGCGGATCACCTCGCTGACGCGCATGAGCGGAATGCCGTAGCCGCGCAGCTTGATCGGATCGACTGTCACCTGGTACTGCTGGACAAAACCGCCAATGCTCGCCACCTCGGCGACACCGGGCGCCTTGGCCAACTGGTAGCGCAGATACCAATCCTGCAGTGTGCGCAGTTCAGCCAGCGTTTTGTCCTTGGCCAGCACGGCGTACTGATAGACCCAGCCCACTCCGGTGGCATCCGGGCCGAGGGTCGGGCTGACGCCGTTGGGCAGTTTGCCGGAGACGGAATTCACGTATTCCAGGACGCGGGAACGCGCCCAGTAGATGTCGGTGCCATCCTCGAAAATGACATAGACGAAAGACGCCCCGAAGAATGAAAAACCGCGCACGACCTTGGATTTCGGAACGGACAGCAGGGCGGTGGTGAGCGGATAAGTGACCTGATCCTCGACCACCTGCGGTGCCTGGCCGGGGAATTCGGTGTACAGGATGACCTGGACGTCGGAGAGATCGGGGATCGCGTCGAGCGGTGTCTTCATGACCGACCAAATGCCGGCGAGGGTGATGAAGAGGGTGGCGAGGAGGACGAGGAAGCGGTTTTTGGCGGACCAGGAGATCAAGGCGTTCAGCATGGCTGGGCTCCTTGTTCTTGGTGGTTTGGCTTCGATTGGGCTGGGGTTTCGCGCTTTAGGCGCGACTTACTTTCTTTTGCTTCGCCAAAAGAAAGGTAAGCAAAGAAAAGGCGACCCAGGGTCGGCGCCGGGCTGCGCCCGGTCCCTTGCGCTACTCGAAACGTCGGGCGGCTGCGGAACTCGGGCTTCGCCCTCAAACAGTCCTCGCCGAAGGCCCCCGACGTTCCTGCGTTGCTCAGCGCCTC
>CAIYYE010000508.1 GCA_903930395.1 uncultured beta proteobacterium | reverse complement strand
TGCCAAGCTTGGCATCGTCGCCCCGGATGGCCGCGAGGGCATGATGCAGCACGCCCGCGACTTCGCTGCTGCGAAAGTCCCCTTCATTTTCGATCCGGGTCAGGGCCTGCCGATGTTCACCGGCGATGAACTGCTCGATTTCATCGAACTCGCCGATTACGCCTGCTTCAATGACTATGAAGCCAAGCTTCTTTGCGACCGCACCGGGCGCAGCCTCGAACAGCTGGCTGTCAGCCTCAAGGCGCTGATCGTGACGCGCGGTGGCGAGGGGTCGGAAATCTACGCCGATGGCGTGCGTCACGACATCCCCTGCGTTCAAGCCGATCAAATCCTTGATCCGACCGGTTGCGGCGATGCCTATCGTTCCGGCCTGCTCTACGGCATCGCCAATGGCTTCGACTGGGTGACGACAGGGCGTCTTGCCTCGGTCATGGGCTCCATCAAGATTGGCCATCGCGGCGGCCAGAATCACCAGCCTAGCCGCGAGCAAATCGCCGAGCGTTACCGTGCTGCTTTTGGGGCGATGCCCTGGTAAGCGCTCCGCAATTGAAACGTTGCTGTCATCTTCGGGCAAAGTGCATGTAACAAGGCTCGTCCAGACTTCTTCTCCACGAACACAAGGAGAACGAAGATGGAAAATATCCATAAGGCAGCTGGTCGCAGCCGCCCTGAAAAGAAGAGTCTGGCTGTCGGCTTTGCCCGCAGCCAGAGCGATATCCTCGATGCGCAGCGCCTGCGCTACCGTGTCTTTGCCGGTGAAATGGGCGCCAATCTGCCGAGTCGCACGCCGGGCGTCGATCACGACATTTATGACCCGTATTGCCAGCACCTGGTCGTGCGCGATACGCAAACCAGCGAAATCGTCGGCACCTACCGCATCCTGACGCCGGAAAATGCGCGCCAGGTGGGCTATTACTCGGAAAACGAATTCGACCTGACCCGTCTTCAGCACCTGCGTTCGCGCTTGGTCGAAATTGGCCGCTCCTGTGTTCATCCCGAATACCGGACCGGTGCGACGATCACCCTGCTGTGGTCCGGTCTCGCCCAGTTCATGATCGAGAACAGCTATGACTATCTGATGGGCTGCGCCTCGATCAGCATGGCCGATGGCGGCCATGCGGCAGCCAGCTTGTATAATCGCCTGGCTGCCGATCACCTCGGGCCGCAGGAGTACCGCGTTTTTCCGCGTTGCCCGCTGCCTTTGGCTGCCCTGCAGCAGGACAGGCCGGCCGAAACGCCGCCGCTCATCAAGGGCTACCTGCGGGCAGGTGCCTGGATGTGCGGTGAGCCGGCATGGGATCCTGATTTCAATACCGCGGACCTGCCGATCCTGATGCCGATGGCCAAGGTTTCCGGCCGTTACGCCAAGCATTATCTGGGATAAGCAGACTGAGCCAGACCAATATCGCGATCCGCGCTTTCAGGATTTTCCGCATTGCCCTGCTGGTGTTCAGTGCGGCGATCCTGTCACTCTGTCTTTTTCCCCTGTGCAGCGAGCCGAAGCGCATGGCGCTCAAGGCCAGTTGGGCCGCAGCCTTGCTCGACGCCCTGGGCGTCGACGTCGAGGCTGACCTGACGCATGCCGTTCCCGGTGCCTTGCTCGTCGCCAATCACATCTCGTGGATCGACATCTATGTCATCAACGCCGTCCTGCCGGCGGCCTTCGTATCGAAGGAAGAGGTGCGCCACTGGCCGCTGATCGGCTGGCTGGCGGCGAAGAACGATACGGTGTTTCTGCGGCGCGGC
>CAIYYE010000507.1 GCA_903930395.1 uncultured beta proteobacterium | reverse complement strand
GGCATGAGTGCCGATGCCTACCATATCACCGCACCGAATATGGATGGCCCGCGCCGTTCCATGGTCAATGCGCTGAAGAATGCCGGTATCCAGCCGTCCGATGTGCAGTATCTGAATGCCCACGGCACTTCGACGCCGCTGGGCGACAAGAACGAATCGGATGCAGTCAAGGCAGCCTTCGGCGATCACGCCTACAAGCTGGTGGTCAATTCGACAAAATCGATGACCGGCCATCTCTTGGGTGGTGCTGGCGGTATCGAATCCTTGTTCACGGTGCTGGCGATTCATAACCAGATCTCGCCGCCGACCATCAATATCTTCAATCAGGATCCCGAGTGCGATCTTGATTACTGTGCCAATGTGGCACGGCCGATGAATATTGAGTATGGCCTGAAGAACAACTTCGGCTTCGGTGGCACCAACGGATCGCTCGTCTTCAAGCGCATCTAAGCCGGATCAGCAGGAAAACGAACGGTGCAGTTTCCGATCACCATCGGACTGCGCCGTTCGCGCATTCTGGATGGCCTCCTGGGCTTGACCCTCGTACTGTGTCTCGCCGCCAGCCTGGCTTATCCCGGCACAGTGATCATCCATCTCGGCTTGGTGTTATTGAGCCTGATCCTGGTGGCCCTGGCCGGGCGGCGGCTGACACCGTCGGTAACGGCCATTCGCCTGGAGCGGAACGGCGATATCTTCGTCTGCCTGGTGGGCGCGGGCGATTTCTTCCCGGCGCAACTCGAGCCGGGTGCGACCGTTCATCCCTGGTTGACGGTAATTCGTGTGACTATGGAGGATGGCCGTCGGGCAACGATCATGGCTGCCCCTGACAGTCAGAATCCATCTGATTTCCGGCATCTGCGCATGTTCATGCGCTGGCAGGCGAACTTCAGCGCGTTAGGCGACGCCGCCTGAGGACCGTATTTTTCGCTTTGCTTGCCGTTTCCGGGTAATCCCGGGAGAAGTGCAGGCCGCGACTTTCCTTGCGCTGCATGGCGCAACGCACGATCAAGTCAGCCGTAACCACAAGATTGCGCAATTCAATAAGGTCATGGCTGACCCTGAAATTGGCGTAGAACTCCTCGATTTCGCGCATCAGCAGGCCAATGCGGTGTTTCGCCCGTTTCAGGCGCTTGGTGGTGCGCACAATCCCGACGTAGTCCCACATGAAACGACGAAGCTCGTCCCAGTTATGGGAAATCACCACTTCTTCATCGGCATCGGTGACCCGGCTCTCGTCCCATAGCGGCAGCGCAGGGCAGGGCGCGACGGCGCTGGCGAGAATGTCCTTGACCACGGCTTCGGCGAACACCAGGCATTCGAGCAGGGAGTTCGAGGCCAGGCGATTGGCGCCATGCAGCCCCGTGCATGAAGCCTCTCCGGCAACATAGAGGCCGGCGACATCCGTCCGCCCGTGCAAATCGCTGACGATGCCACCACAGGTATAGTGCGCGGCCGGTACGACAGGAATGGGTTCCTGCGCAATGTCGATGCCCAGTTCGAGGCAGCGGGCATGGATGTTCGGGAAGTGATTGCGGATGAAATCCTCGCCCTTGTGGGAAATGTCGAGGAAAACGCAATCCAGGCCACGCTTCTTCATTTCGAAGTCGATGGCGCGGGCGACGATATCGCGCGGCGCCAGTTCAGCGCGATCATCGTGCTCCGGCATGAAACGGCTGCCGTCCGGCAGGCGGAGCAGGCCGCCTTCTCCACGCACCGCTTCCGAAATCAGGAAGGACTTGGCCTGCGGGTGATAAAGGCAGGTCGGATGAAACTGGATGAATTCCATGTTCGCTACCCGGCAACCGGCCCGATAGGCCATGGCGATGCCGTCGCCGGTTGAGGTATCGGGGTTCGTCGTATAGAGATAGACCTTGCCGGCACCGCCGGTCGCCAGCAGCGTATTCGCCGCAGCGATGGTTGCCACTTCACCGTCGCGATTGTTCAGGACATAAGCGCCAAAGCAGCGCTTTTCGCCGGTGCCCAGCCGGTCGCCGGTAATCAGGTCGATGGCGATATGGTCTTCGAGGACTGTAATGTTCGGATTGGCGCGGACTTTTCTGGTCAACGTATCCTGAACGGCGCTGCCGGTTGCATCAGCCACGTGAATGACCCGACGGGCGCTGTGCCCGCCTTCGCGGGTCAGGTGGTAACCCAGATCATCCTTGGTAAACGGAACGCCCTGCTCAATGAGCCACTCGATGGCATGGCGGCCGTTTTCAACGACGAAACGGGTGGCCGCTTCATCATTGAGCCAGGCGCCCGCTATGAGTGTGTCCTGAATGTGTGCCTCAATGGAGTCCTTGCTGTCGAGGACCGCGGCTATGCCGCCCTGCGCCCAGCCAGAAGCCGAATCTTCAAGGCTGCGTTTGCTCACCAGCACGACTTGGCAATTGGACGAAGCCAAACGCAAAGCGGCGGATTGACCGGCCAGGCCACTGCCGATGATAAGGACATCAAATTTCTGCACGCTGTTCTCTGTAGGAGTTGTTTTGGGGAAATATAGCATGCAGAAAACGATTCATCCGGTTACAGATGGTCACAAATAGGGATAAATACCTATCGGCCGGCTAAAAATGGCTGCGTTATACTTCTGCCACAATGGAAAGCAACATCCAACCCCAGGGAAAACGAGAGCCATGAGTGAGCGCGAGATCGATCAAGTACTGGTCGAGCGGGCGCAAGGCGGAGATAAGCACGCCTTCGACCAATTGGTAAGCAAATACCAGCGCAAGCTGGGCCGTTTGCTTTCGCGTTTCATTCGCGATTCGGCAGAAGTCGAGGATGTCTGCCAGGAGGCTTTCATCAAGGCCTATCGTGCCTTGCCTTCATTCAGGGGCGACAGCGCTTTCTATACCTGGCTGTACCGGATAGGCATCAATACTGCCAAAAACTATCTGGTTTCGCAGGGGCGCCGGGCACCGACCACGACCGAGTTCGACAACGACGAGGCCGAAACCTTCGATGATGCATCGCAACTGCGCGATATCAACACCCCGGAAAGCCTCCTTCTGACCAAGCAGATCGGTCAAACGATCAATTCGGCGATGGATGCGCTGCCCGAAGAGCTGCGCACGGCCATCGTCCTGCGTGAAATTGACGGCCTGTCCTATGAAGAGATCGCTGGCATCATGGATTGCCCCATCGGTACGGTCCGCTCCCGGATCTTCCGCGCCCGCGAGGCGGTGGCGGCAAAGCTGCGCCCCTTGCTCGACACGACGGCAGACAAACGTTGGTAGACATGAGTACAGAGCAACCGACCATCAAGGCCATTGTCCGCACGGTGGACGGCACTCACGCACACGTTGAGGTCGAACACGGTGGTTGTGGCCGTTGTCATGAAGAAGGAGGCTGCGGAGGGCAGCAGCTGACCCAGATGTTCTGCGGTGGTCCGAAGACCTACCATGTTGAAAATACCATCGGCGCCGCTGTCGGTGACCGGGTGACGGTCGCCATCGCGGCCGGCAGCGTCAGGCGCAGTGCCAATCAGGCCTATGTTTTGCCCCTGATTTCGGCCATCGGCGGGGCTGCACTCGGCGCCACTTTCGGTGGCGACTTGAGCGCCATTCTCGGGGCCGGTGCCGGGCTGGGCATCGCCTTCGTCTATGTCATTCTCCGCTCACGCGAGCACACTGGAAATCTGGCCGAGCGCCCCCATATCATTTCGCGTTCCTGATCGAATACGGAGGTAATGTTGTCCATGAAACGCCTTATCGCCCTTGTTTCCATTTTCTTGATGAGTTCGCTGGCCCTTGCCCAGACCCGCGGGCTGCCCGACTTTTCCGAACTGGCCGAAAGGCAGGGGCCGGCCGTCGTCAATATCAGTACAACGCATGTCGTGCGTGGCCAGGCCCAGATGATGCCTTTCCCGTTCGACGAGAACGATCCCGCCTTCGAGTTTTTCAAGCGCTTTGTTCCGCGCAATCCGGGCGGTGCCATGCCGCGCGATTTCGAAAACAAATCGCTGGGTTCTGGATTCATCGTCAGCGGCGACGGCTACATCCTGACTAATGCCCATGTGGTCGAGGGGGCCGATGAAGTGACCGTTCGCCTGACCGACAAGCGTGAGTTCAAGGCCAAGACCATCGGTGCC
Source organism: uncultured beta proteobacterium (assembly GCA_903930395.1). Lineage (GTDB taxonomy): Bacteria > Pseudomonadota > Gammaproteobacteria > Burkholderiales > Rhodocyclaceae > Azonexus. The sequence goes on along the minus strand of CAIYYE010000507.1, from coordinate 496 downwards.
GACAAGCGCACCGACGTGGCGCTGCTCAAGATTGAGGCGAGCGGCCTGCCGGTCGTCAAGCTGGGCGATCCGGCGCAATTGAAGGTCGGTGAATGGGTCGTTGCCATCGGCTCGCCCTTCGGCTTCGACAATTCGGTGACCGCCGGTATTGTCTCGGCCAAAGGCCGCTCGCTGCCGCAGGAAAACTACGTCCCCTTCATCCAGACCGATGTCGCGATCAACCCGGGCAATTCCGGCGGCCCGCTCTTCAACATGCGCGGCGAAGTGGTCGGGATCAATTCGCAGATCTACAGCCGGAGCGGCGGTTACATGGGCGTCTCCTTTGCCATCCCGATTGATGTGGCAATGGAAATCCAGAACCAGTTGCGCGCCTCGGGCAAAGTCAGCCGCGGTCGCCTCGGGGTCGTCATCCAGGAAGTCAGCAAGGAACTTGCCGAGTCGCTGGGGCTTGGAAAACCCATGGGTGCCGTGGTGAATTCGGTCGAAAAGGGCGGGC
>CAIYYE010000506.1 GCA_903930395.1 uncultured beta proteobacterium | reverse complement strand
CTGTTCTTCCAGCTTGGCCAGCACTTCGGCGGCCCATTCCTTCGGCGCCATCGGGAAGCCGAGGCGGGCGCGGGAATCGAGGTAGGCTTGCGCCACGGCGCGGGCCAGGTTGCGGATGCGGCCGATGTAGGCGGCGCGCTCGGTGACCGAAATTGCGCCGCGAGCGTCGAGCAGGTTGAAGGTGTGGGCAGCTTTCAGGACCTGTTCGTAGGCGGGCAGGGCCAGTTGCTGGGCCATCAGGTGCACGGCGGTTTCTTCATGCTTGCCGAAGGCGTGGAAGAGGAAATCCACATTGCTGTGCTCGAAGTTGTAGGCCGATTGCTCGACTTCGTTCTGGTGATAGACGTCGCCGTAGGTCAGGCCTTCCGTCCACGTCAGGTCGAAAACGTTTTCAACGCCCTGCAGATACATGGCGAGGCGTTCGATGCCGTAGGTGATTTCGCCGGTGATCGGCTTGCAGTCGATGCCGCCAACTTGCTGGAAGTAGGTGAACTGCGTCACTTCCATGCCGTTCATCCAGACTTCCCAACCGAGGCCCCAGGCCCCCAGGGTCGGGTTTTCCCAGTCGTCCTCGACGAAGCGCACATCGTTCTTCTTGAGGTCGAAACCGAGGGCTTCGAGCGAGCCGAGGTAAAGCTCGAGAATATTGTCCGGCGCCGGTTTCAGCACAACCTGGAACTGGTAGTAATGCTGCATGCGGTTCGGATTCTCGCCATAGCGCCCATCTTTCGGGCGGCGCGAGGGCTGAACGTAGGCGGCTTTCCACGGCTCGGGGCCGATTGCCCGCAGGAAGGTGGCGGTGTGGCTGGTGCCGGCGCCGACTTCCATGTCATAAGGCTGAAGCAGGGCGCAGCCCTTGTCACTCCAGTATTGCTGCAGGCGCAGGATGATTTCCTGAAACGTTGGTTTTTGGGCAGTGCTCATCGGACGCAATCGGTGATGTTCTGAGACATGCGATTTTACTTGCTTTTGCCATGGATGGCGCGGAACGAAGGCGGTGCCATACTGTCTGCCGGATATCTGTATGCATGGCGGAAATGAACATGGCGGAAACGATGAAAACACAAAAGGCTACCTTGGCCGGTGGCTGCTTCTGGTGCCTCGAAGCAGCCTTCGAGCAATTGACCGGGGTCATTTCAGTGCTGCCCGGCTACATGGGCGGGCAGGATCCGCAACCAACCTATGAGGCGGTTTGCCGGGGCGATACCGGCCACGCCGAAGTCGTGCAGATCGCGTTCGATCCGGCCCGGATCGATTTCGAGACCCTGCTCACGGCCTTTTTCACCATTCACGATCCGACCACCTTGAACCGTCAGGGTCACGATGCCGGTACGCAATATCGCTCGGCCATCTTTTTCCACGATGCTGACCAGCAGGCCGTCGCCCAGGCCATGATCGCCCGCCTGAACGGCGAAGAGGTCTGGGCTTCGCCTATCGTCACCGAAGTGACTGCGGCGACGACCTTCTTCGTCGCCGAGGAATACCACCACCAGTATTTCCGGCGCAATCCTTACCAAGGTTACTGCATGGCGGTTGTGGCACCCAAGGCGCTGAAGCTGCGGATGGCTTTTGGGGATCGGATCAAGGCTGGTTAACAGGCAGTCGACAAGCCGGAAAAATCAGGCCGGGATGGTGGTGGGCGGGAGAGATTTGCCTTAACTTTGTTGCGGCAATGCAACACAAAATGCCTCGCCATCCGGCTGCGATATTGACAATATTCATATAAATCAATACACTGCAATTAATGCTGCGGTGCAGCATCGGTTTCCGCGGCAAATTCCCTGTCTGGCTGCGGGCTCCAGCCCCCCTTTTCTTGGGGCGCCTGGCCGATGTCGTACCCCCTGTAACCGTTCGCTGGCAAAGACGTTTTTTGCCAGTGGCAACAGTGAAGGAGGTCGCATGATTACCTCAACAGTCTCTCCCTGGTCGATGCTGCGGATTTCTGCCGCTGCGTCTGCCTTGTTCCAGAAAGCCCTGATGTTTGCGGGCATCCTGTTTGTACTCTCCCTGGCTGGCCTGCAAAGCGGCAACCAGACCTTGCTTGATGGCGTGAAGGCAATTCTTCCCCTGTCCGAAGATGCGCTGGCCGAAGATGAAGATTTCACGGCATCGGCCGAACCGGCTAACGAAGCGCTCAATGCGCGAATGCTGGTTGCCATGGATTACGTCTCCCGGCGCTATCACGTTTCATCCGACGCCCTGCAGCCGATCTTCGCGACGGCACAGGCTACCGGCCGGCAATTGAAGCTCGATCCGCTCCTCATTATCGCGGTGATCGGCATCGAGTCGCGCTTCAATCCGTTTTCCGAAAGCGTCGTCGGCGCCAAGGGTCTGATGCAGGTCATGCCGCAGTTCCACCAGGACAAGCTGCCAGAAGACGCCGATCAGGCGGCCTTCCTCAACCCGGTGATCAATGTCCAGGTCGGTGCCAAGGTGCTCAAGGAATCGATCCGCCGTAATGGCGGGCTGGAAAATGGCCTGCAGCAGTTCGGCGGGGCGACCAGCGATCCGGCGCGACGCTACTCAAGCAAGGTGCTGGCCGAAAGGCAGCGCCTCGAACAGGCTGTTCAGCATCTGCGGGCCAGCGGTGGCACGCAGGCGGCGGCTGCGACGGCGGCCAGGGCCGGCTAGGCATGTCGGACGAAGGCTTCAGCGGCCTTCGTCGATAAATTCCACCAGTTCGCGGACGAAACGTTCGCGCTGCCATTGGTGCGGCGAATGATCGGTGCCTTCGTAAATGCGCAGCACGGCGTTCGGGATGTTGTCGGCGACGTAATGTGCCGTCGCGGCATGGTAGAAATTGCTCTCGCCGCCATAGACGAGCAGGGTCGGCAGCGGGATGCCGGCCAGCACGTCGCGGTAATCGGCCGCCGTCAGGCTCAGCCAGCAGTTGATCAGCGGCTCCGGATCCTGGGCGCGCAGCCCTGCGCGTGAGCGTTCCCAGCCCGAGGCGTTCTGCAGATATTTTTCTTCGGCGCGCTTGTTGAGGCCGTGTGCCGTCAGTTTCAGCACGCCTTCGGCAAAATCCTCGCGCAGCCAGGAAACCAGTTCGTGGTTTCGCTCGGCGCCAAAATCACCGTAAATG
>CAIYYE010000505.1 GCA_903930395.1 uncultured beta proteobacterium | reverse complement strand
GGGATCGGGATACAACTCGGCAAGGCGGACTTCCAGTCCCTTCCTTGCCTCATCGACGAGGTATTCGTCGATGGTCATGCCGGGCGGGATCGGGAAGTCGGGCAGGAAATTCTTGCCCAAGGTCATTTCGATATTGCAGCGCCGGGCGATTTCCAGCGAGTTTTCGAGTGCCTCGGGGAGATCGGCAAAGAGCTCGGCCATTTCGGCCTGCGTCTTGAAATACTGCTCCTCGGTATAGGTCTTCGGGCGCCGCGTGTCGCCCAACACATAGCCCTCGGCGATGCAGACGCGCGCCTCGTGGGCGCGGAAGTCGTCGCGGTTCATGAACTGGACGGGGTGCGTGGCGACCAGCGGAATCCCCGTCTCGCCAGCCAGATCGGCCGTCTGCTGGACGATGGCTTCCTGCTGGGCCTGACCGTATCGCTGCACTTCGAGATAAAAGGCGCCAGGGAAGATGGCCTCCCAGGCCTTGGCCCGCTCGCCGGCCAGATCGAAATTGCCGTTCAGCAAGGCTTCGCCGACATCGCCCAGATGCGCCCCTGAGAGCGCAATCAAGCCATCACAGCCAATTTCAGCAAACCAGTCGCGGCTGATTTCCGCCCGGTCGCGCCGCCCTTCGACCAGGTAGGCGCGGGTCAGCAATTCGCACAACTGCTGGTAGCCACGCCGGTTACGCGCCAGCAGCAGCAGGCGACAGGCGTCCTCGGGCGACTCCGGGTTGGCGATCCAGACATCCGCCCCGGCAATCGGCTTGACCCCCTTGCTGCGCGCCCCGGTGTAGAACTTGACCAGCCCGAACAGGTTGCCGAGATCGGTCAACGCCATGGCCGGCATGCCATCACCGGCCGCCCGCTTGACAGCATCACCGATGCGGACGATGCCATCGGTGACGGAATATTCGGAATGGAGGCGGAGGTGAACGTAGCGCGGGGGATTCATCAGACAGATTTTACCGCGCCAGCGGGTGACAGTCCGCGCCGCGTTGGGCTAGATTAGCGGTTTCGAATAAGAATCCGGAGACCCACATGAGCCAAGAAGAACCCCTCGTCCTGCGCAGCGACCGTGCCGATGGCCTGACCACGCTGACCCTGAACCGTCCCGGCCAGTTCAACTCACTGTCGAAGGACATGCTGACCGCCCTCCAGGCCGAACTCGATGCCATCGCCGCCACCGAGAGCGTTCGCGTCGTCGTCATCGCCGGGGCCGGCAAGGCCTTTTGCGCCGGCCACGACCTCAAGGAAATGCGCGGCAACCACAGCAAGGCGTTCATGCAGTCGCTGTTCAAACAGTGCGGCGAATTGATGCTCAGCATCACGCGCATGCCGCAACCGGTCATCGCCCGCGTTCATGGCATTGCCACGGCAGCCGGCTGCCAACTGGTCTCGATGTGCGATCTCGCCGTCGCTGCCGATGTCGCCAAGTTTGCCGTCTCCGGCATCAATGTCGGCCTCTTCTGCTCGACCCCGGCGGTTGGCCTGGCGCGCAACCTGGGACGCAAGGCGGCGCTCGAAATGCTGCTCACCGGCGAATTCATCGACGCCATGGAAGCCCGCGCCAAGGGGCTGGTCAATCGCGTCGTCCCGGCCGATGCACTCGATGCCGAAATCGAGCGGCTGGCCGGCAACATCCTCGGCAAGAGCGCCGTCGCCATCCGCATGGGCAAGGGCATGTTCTACAAGCAGCTCGAAATGGGCCTGAGCGAAGCCTACGCCTATGCCGGTGAGGTCATGGCCTGCAACATGATGAGCGAGGATGCCGGCGAAGGCATCGACGCCTTCATGCAAAAGCGCAAGCCGGAATACAAGGGCTGCTGACCGGCGGGCTTCAGGAAGCGGGTTAGAATTCCGGCCCATGTCGCCTCCTGCCCGCCCTCTCCTCTTGCTGCTCTTCATCGGCGCCTTCGCCGCAGCCCTGTGGCGGGCGCCGGCCCCCGCCGCGACAAGCTTTTCGTCACCGCCAGCCGCGGCGCCCTCGGCATTGCCGGCGCTTTTCGTCAGCCAGATGCTGTGGCGCGAGAATGAAACAGCAGCCGCCCCCAATCTGACGGAACTGCCCGATGGCCGCATCGCCGCGACCTGGCTGGCCGGCACCGCCGATGCCATGAGCGTCCGCTTCAGCCTGCGCCATCGTGAAGGCTGGTCCAGGCCGGTGATCATCGCCAGCCAATCCAGCACGGCAGGCGGCACCTTCGCCCAGATCGGCTCGCTCGGCAAACCGGTCATTCACGCCGAGGGAAGCTGGCTGCACCTTTGGTATGCCAGCAGCACCGTGGCCGACTCGATCAACCACAGCGTGTCGACCGATGGCGGCAAGACCTGGACCAAGCCGGCCCGCCTGCAGACTTCACCATTCGCCAATTTCGGCG
>CAIYYE010000504.1 GCA_903930395.1 uncultured beta proteobacterium | reverse complement strand
TTGCCATCGCGATTTCCCTCCTGTTTGCCGCTACGCCTTGTCCTTGATCAACAGACCCTGGAGCTTGTCCAAAGCGCGAGCGATCGCCACAGCCTCTTCCGACGGAAATTGCCGGATGACCTGCTTTGACTCGTTATCCAAGATTTTAACAATCTGGGAGCCCGATGACTCGTCAATTGAAAAACTGATTTGCGATTGCTTGGATGAGACAAACTCGGCCAGTTGGGCGACAGCCTTTTCCACCTCTTGCTTTTCCAGCGGCTTGGCCTGCACTTGATTGTCGGCTGCCTGTGTTTCTTTCCTGGCTTCCGGAACCTTGCTCTGGGTAGCGGGTTGGCGCGTGACCGTTGCGGCTACCTCGGGCACCGCGACACGCGGTGGCGAGTTGGCGTTGCTGATGAGATCGATGTTCATTTTCGGCTCCTAACGAGAAAGGTGCAGCGGCCTTTTGAGGGCCGCCGCACCTACTTTCGAGTCTGACGCGGCAGCCTATTAACGCAACAGGGTCAGGACGTTTTGCGGGATCGCATTGGCCTGGGCCACCATCGCCGTACCAGCCTGCTGGAGAATCTGGAAGCGCGAGAGGTTCGAGGTTTCCTGGGCGAAGTCGGCGTCCATGATGCGGCTGCGGGCGGCTTGCTGGTTCTCGTAGCTGACCTGCTTGGACTGAATGGCGAACTCGGCGTTGTTCATGATCGAACCCTGAGTCGTCCGGGCGCCGGAAACGCTGATCAGCGTGGCTTCGTTGGCAGTCAAACCTACCGTTACGGCAGTGAAGGCCGTGCCGCCGAACTTGGTAATAGCGGTGTTGGCATCTGTCTGAATGGTGCCGGCTTGTGCCGTGAGCAGTGCGATTTCGGCAGTTCCCCCGCCCATCGCGGTCAGTTCCATGATACGGGAAACGATGTCGCCAACCACCGACAGAGCGCCGTCAGCGATCTGGGCGGAAGAAATCTTGTCGCCTTCCTTGCGGATTTCAACGGCGGTGACGCGGGCAGCGGCGTCGATCTTCATGCCGGAGGCGAGGCCGGTGGCGTCGTCACGGGCGGAATTGACGCGCAGACCGGAGGACAGACGCTCAAGGGCGCTACGCAGACCGAGGCTATTCTTGGCCAGGTTGGTTTGGGCGTTGAGTGAGTAGGTGTTGGTGTTGATCGTCGATGCCATGATGTTTCTCCTGATGTGGTTTGCATTCGGTGCAGTTACTTGCGTTTCTGCTTTCTGCTGCACCGTTGATACTGAAATTCGTTCGGTGACAAGTTCACTTACGGCAGCTCAAGTGCAAACTTTAGGAAAATTTTTGTGTGGGCGAGATCAAGTTGGCAGGTGGGCCGCCAGCCATTCCTCGAGGTGCTTCTCCTGCAAGTAGTTATCAAGCACCCAGCGCCTCAGGATGTCACCTTCCTGCGCCCGCCCATCAGGATCATTGAGACGTGCGCGAATCGCCTCAATCCAGGCGGTAGGCGTGTTGATCACCCGACAGGCCGGGCTGTTCCGATAGGGTTCGAGGTCGGAGCAGATGACGGGAATGCCGAGGATTCCGTACTCAAGCAGGCGAAGATTGCTTTTTCCACGATTGAATGGCGTGTCGTTCAGGGGCGCCACGGCGAGATCGAGATTGAGCGAGGCAAGGTGGGCCGGATAGTCGCGAAATTCCACGGGGGGATGATATTCCGCCAGGAGCGGACGGATTTCGTCGGGGCACATGCCAAAAAATATCCAGTCGGCTTCGCCCCGTGTTTGCTCGATGATTTCCTTGAGCAGTAACAGGTCGTCCCGGTGCGTGTTGCCCCCGGCCCATCCTATGCGCGCCTTTTTGCCGGTCCGTCGCCGGCTGCACAATGAAAGCCAGGCATCCTGCTCCAGACGATTGGGGACTATCCTGATATCCGGGATATAGCCCTCATAGGCATTTGCCAGGTAGTCGGTGGTGACCACCAGCCGGTCACAGCGTTGCAGTGCATAGTGCAGGCGGGCGCAGGTGTTTTCGGGGATGTTCCTGCTATTGGGATTGCTTGAGTCGAGGCCGGTGATCAGATCGTCCAGTGCGTAAACGGTAAACGGCCGGTGTCCAGAAAGCGCCCACTCATTGAGCATGCTCAATGGCGTGTTGTGGATGTAATTTTGAACAATGACGCTGTCCGGGTTCAGGCGAATGATTTCGGCCAGCGAGAATTTGCGCTGGCGCCCCGCCAGTCGCTGCAGGCAAATACATTCGCTCAGCTGTCCGGCCTGGCTCAGCGCCTTGAGCGGTGAGTTGATGCGGAAATCCCCCGAGGCATTGGCGAGCGAATGGGCAAAGAGACGGGGCAAATCGGTGGGGATGCATTGCCAGCGGGCAAGGAGTTCAACTTCGGGTGTTGGCGTGTTCCCGGCGAGAGACAGATTGGCATTCCAGAAAGGTTCAAGTGCGGCTTGCGGATACCAGCGCTCGTGAAATGTTTCCCTGGCACGTGCTTTGGCTTGCAGTTGCCTGGCGATGTGATTGTCATCGCTTTCAAACGAGCTCGCCAAGGTGTCGCTGCACACCACATTGGCAAGTGCTTGAAAAATGAGTCGTTCCCCGTTCTGTCGCATCTTCAGACAAAGATCGGCTTCGGCCAGGGTATCGCCGAGCTTCTCTTCATCCATGCCGCCTGCGCGGACATAGCTTTCCCGGCGCACCAGCATGCAGTCAGCTGGCAAGGTGCTGACATCGCGCGCGCCATGAAGGCAGTCAAGGTAGCCGAGTTCTTCGCCCAGCTTCATATGGTCCTGGTAGGGGGAACTCGCAATGCCGCCAAGTCCGAGAACATTGCCGGCATGTCTGATGATGGCGCTGCCGGGTTGGATCAGGCGCGGAGACACGCCGCCGACGCCAGGCTGCGCGCAATTGCCGACCAATTCACCCAGCCAGTTTTTCTGGATGAATAGCGCATTTTCAGCGACCAGGAGGACGAAATCATTCGCTGATGCGCTCACGGCTGCATTGCAGCGGGCGGCATGATTGCCGTGATCGCCGGTCTGGATCACACGCACTTTGGGCTTTTCCTGTCCTGCGATGCTGGATAGCCAGTGCTCCAGATCGGTCGCGCCAAAGTTGTTGCTCAGGGCGATGATGATCTCGACCTCCGGGTAGGCCGTGTTCTCAACGAGGCTTTTGAAACATCTGGACAGGAGATCCAGTTGGCCGGTGGAAAGAATGGCGATCGTAACGGCGGGGGGGCGTGGGAGGTGATAGCGGACATGCCAGCTATGGCTGGAGAACGGGACTATCTCGGCGCTGATTTGCGTGCGCTTGAAATGGCTGACGAGCGCAGCAATGGATGAGGTTAGATTGATCGGGAAGGCGTCGGGGTAGCTGATCAGGACGTCGGGGATGTGCCCGATGGACGGCCAGCCGTGTTTCTCCGACAAGCGTAAAAGCTGCGACAGCCAGGCGTTTTCATCCGGCGGGCTGGCGCCACCGATGTCTGCCCATGCATCTTTCCGAATGCACAGAGGGCCGGCAAGGTCTGAAGAGAGCAAGGCGGTTTGATTGACGCCGAACTTGAAGCGAGGCGCGGCACGTGAGCCATCAGGGGCTGTCACGTCATCATCGAAGAAAAATCCCAGAATGCCTGGCCGGGTTTCGATTTCCCGGGCTAGCCGGAAGGTGAATGCGGGGTCAAGCCTGGCGCCAACCGGGATTTCCATGACCCAGCTTGAGGCCTCATCTCCCGGTCCGGGTGAGAGAAGCGCTTCCGGCAAGGCTGGAGAGGCCCAAACATGCCAGGACAGGCAGGGTATCGAATCAAGCCCTTCCGGTGGCGACGCTTCCGATATGACGTGAAGCCGCCAATGCTCAGTGGTTTGGCTGATCAGGCTATCAAGGGTGTCGGCCAGCAAGTCAAGCTGATCGCCAGGGGCGCGAACAATCAGTTGCAGATTGATTGGTTCGGTACCCGCCTGCCGGGCATCGATGTTTTCTGCAGAGCTGAAATAGGAAGCACGCCTTTCTTGCCATTGTTGATAGGCATCTGAGTCATGGCTGAGCTTGTCCGGCATGTTTTCCATTGTCGACGTCTGCGGTTTGCTTGGGTTGTTCAATAATACGTTTCTTGCCCGCTTGCCATGGCCGGCGTGGCTGCCGTTTGCCAAAAATCGTATCACGACTGGGCGCGCTGCCACTTGGCTGACTTTCGCTTAGGATAAAGTGGACGGGGTTAAATACGGCTGCACTAATCGTGCAGGACAGTATTCGCATCAGAATATTGAGTCATGGGCCCGGGATGGCTCAGGGAGAGCGTAGGAATATGGACCATGTTTTTGCGTCGAATATCGGCGTGATCGCTCAGCGTTGGCCAAAGTTGGCCGAGTTGCTCTCTGCTCAGGATATTGCATCCGTGGCGGTGGATTTGCGTGAGGGCATCGAGTCGACCCTGATGATCGGCGGTGTTCAGTTGTCCAGTCGCCATGACCGCGCCGGCGAGGCTCGCCTGCAAGCCGCCAGTGTGGCGGCGGAGGCGCCGACAGTGCACCTTTACGGGCCGGGGCTGGGGGAGTTGCCATTGGCGTTTCTGCAGCGGCCGGCCTTGCGCAGGCTGGAGGTCAGGATACTCAACGAGACGATTTTTGCCCTGGTCCTGCACCTGATTGATCAGCGGGCATGGCTCGAGGATTCACGCGTCTCACTGAGCATGGCGAGTGATGATCCGGAAATTCACTTTCCCCGTTTTGCCTCGCCGCCGGAACTCGTTCTGGCCAGCGATGCGAATGCGAAAGCCCGTGATCGCCTGGTTGCGGAAGCCATGGTCTCTGTTGTCAATAGTCGCTTTTCTCCTGATAACGCAGCATTCCTGGCTCGCTTCGAGAGCAACCGAAGTCTGATCGCCAGTGACCACGATGTCGCCGAGTTGTTTGGCAGTCGCCCAGGTTGTGAAGCCTGGGTTATTGCCACCGGCCCGACCCTGGCCAGGCATTACGAACATTTGCGCTCAGCCAGGGGGCGCCCTGAGCCACCGATACTGATTGCGGTCGATACGGCGCTGGTGCCTTTGCTCAACAACGGCATTCGGCCGGATTTCGTGGTTTCTATTGATCACCTGACGACCGCCCGTAGCTTGCCGGCGAACGAGTCCAAGGATTTGCCTCTGGTTTATTTCCCTATGCTTGAAACGGCGCTGTTAAGTGCATGGCAAGGTCGGCGCTACGCGGCCTATGCGCCTACGCCGCTTTACGAGCAGTTGCGCCGCGACATGCCCAGAGGGATGCTCCACGCGGGAGGCAGCGTGCTCCATTCGGCGGTCGATCTGGCCGTCAAAATGGGGGCGCGCAAGCTTCTATTTTTCGGGGTGGATTTTGCATTGGTAGGGGGCCAGGCTCATGCCGGCTGGGCGTCCGGGGAACTGGCCCCGCAATTCAATACGTCGGACTGGGTGTTGAACGGTTATGGACAGCGGGTCAAGACGCTGCTCAATCTGCGCACCTATCTCTACGCCCTGGAGAACTATATCGCCACCCATCCGTCGGTCACTTTCCTCAACACCTGCCGCGAGGGGGCCTTGATCGAAGGGGCGAACTATCATCCGGAGTTTGCGCCATGAGCCAGCATTCTGAATGGCAGGTCGAAGCCAGGGAAATCGCCGCCGCATTTCGCCTTGGGGCGAGCCTTCAGGCGGGAGAGCCGATGGCAGCACTAATCGGCAAGGTGGCGCAGGCGCTGGGCAATGCGCCATCGGCCATGAAAGATGAGCTGTCCAGTATCCTCGATGAACTGCTGGCCTGCCATAAAAGCAGTGACTGGCTCGGGGTGGCGGATTATATGGAGTTTGAGTTGGTCGATTGGCTCGGTCGTTCGTCTGCCGATACGGGTTCTTGATCGGCGGTGCGGTTCAGGCGCTAACCGGAAACCTCACGGCGTTCGGTGGTAGCGGCCACGGGGGGCCAGCAGGCGTGGCTACCGGGGCATTGTCATCAGTAAATTGCCGGGATTGTTCGCGATAGTATTCGGCTGTTTCACCATCCCCCTCCGCTGCCATTGTCTCGGCATAGCGCGAGGCCAGGCGAGCGATGCCGCGCCGGGATGCCCGGACAATTTCCCGGTGCCGTTCGGGGTTGGGCCTATAGCGCGCCAGAAAGTCTTCCTTCATGCGGATGACTTCCTCGATGGCGCTCCGGTTTCGAATGCAGCGCCCCGTTTCGTTGCTGCCGTGCAGCCGATAATAGGCGAGGGAATCGGCAATATAGGCGATTTGCGCGATCGGCCGCGCGGCGGTCAGTTTGAGCCAGAGTTGCCAGTCGGTACAAAAATTGTAGGTCTCGTCGAACCACCCGACCGTATCCAGCGTTTCCCGGCGAATGAGGGCCATGCTCAGCGGGAAATTGTTGCCGATGATGAATATGCCATGTTGCTCGACGGCCGGAATCCATGCCGATTCGACGTAAAACGGCGGCTTCGCCTCGGATTTTCCTTCTCTGAGGTAATCGAACTCGAAGAAAACTGCATCTACGTTCGGCCTGATGCCTTCCACGCAGCGGCGCAGGGCGTGTGGCTTCAGTACATCATCCGAACACAGGAAGAGAACCCAGTCGCCACGAACCCGGTTACGGAAGGTATTCCAGTTAGCCGCCATTTCGAGCAAGGTCGGCTGAGTGGCAAGGGCAATGCTTGGGTAGTTGGCAAGGATGATGCCGGTGTCATCGCTTGAGGCGTTGTCGGAAACCAGAATTTCCCGGTCGGGATAGTCCTGGGCCAGGGCAGACTCAATGGCGGCACCGACATGCTTGCCATCGTTGTAAACCGGGATGCAGATCGAAATCAGCGGGGCTGTCACAGGATGCCTTCACCTACTTTTCGCTGGCTGGTGGCGTAGACCGGGGCGCACCACTGGCGGTCATAGGACGAGTAGCGGATGCCGTTTTCTACGTTGCGGGCGTTGATACTCGCCCGGACCTTGCTGCCATAATCAAAAGCCTGATTGATTTTTTCTGCAGTGTAGCCGGGAAGGTTGATCATGGCGCCATAGGCGCCGTCGAAGTCTGATGACTTGTCGATGAGCCAGCCTTGTTGACGTGCCTGTTCATAAAATGGGGTGCCAGGCATCGGTGTGTTGATGGATAGCGAAAACTCCTGGATAAAGCCATCGCGATGCAGATCTTTGATGGTGTCCAGAGTCTTGATGTCCTGCTCGAAGCTCGCTCCAAGCGTGCCGACCGAGAGTGTGGCATAGACCTTGATCCCGAGATCGCGGCAGTTTTTCAGAACGTCGGTCAGCTTTTCCTGGTTGGACTTGAGGCGCCCGTTTCGCGAAATCCATTTCATCACGCCAGGCTCAAGCGACTCCAGACCGATGCGCACCTTGTAATAGCCAGCCTGCTGCATGAGCGCCAGGGTTTCGGCATCCATCGTGTCATAGTTGCCCATGCAGTTGAATCTGAGTTCCTTGTTCAGGCCCGATTCGATCAGGGCATGGCACAACTCATGGACATACTTGCGGTTGAAGTTGTGCGCTTCCTCGTTGAAGAAAATTCCCTCGAGGTCGGGAATGGTCCGCTGCAGGTAGCGGATTTCGTCAATGACAGCCGACACCTCGCGGGTGCGGAAGTTGGCCTTCCCATAATAGACATTGGTCACGACGCAGAAATTGCACATGACGGGACAGCCGCGCGTGGCCCACATTTCCACTTCGCGATATTCCGAGCCGTAGAGGCGGCAATAGTCGCGCCTATGGATGTCATCATCTTCGGGGAGCGGCAGGGCGTTAACGTCTACCAAGCCCGTCCGGGGTGTCGGATAAATGCCCGGGCTGGGCAACTGGCAATCGTTGATGACGAAACCTGTAATTGATTCTTCAAACTCGCCAGTGGCTACGAAATCGGCGCCGCCCGCCAGCGTTTGCTCGGGCTCCGAGGTCGGCGACGGGCCGCAGGCAAGAATCTTCAGCCCCGGCATTTTTTCCTTGAGACGACGGAAGACGGCCAGTTGCTTGCGAAAAATGATGGAATCGACTTCCACGATCAACAGGTCAGGTGCCAGCTGACACACGATGTCCACATATTCATCGCTATCGACGCCGTAATAATTGGCATCCACCATCCGGACCTGATGCGGGGTGTCGCGTTTCAGGCTGGCAGAGAGGTAGGCCAGGCTGAACGGGAAGAAAGTCGTGACCTTGAATTCGCCGCTGCTGCCGCTCCAGCGCTGGGGAAAGTAATCGATTTGTTGACCTGTTTCGGTGCGGCCAACCGGGGTCATAATCAGGATGAACATTGGTTTTCTTCTAAGGAGTTAAGGTGGCGGCGTTCGCTATCGATCACTTGTTGCAAGCCCTTTTTCAGGCCGATTTTCGCCTGCCAGCCGAGGCGAGCAAGGGCGACTGGATCAGCCCGGGAGGTCATGATTTCGTGGTCACGGAGCGGGCGAGCGCCGAATGCAAGGTGGGTTTTCGAGGCGCACAGGGTTCTTGCCAGTTCGGCGAAGTGACGAATGGATGTTGATTCTCCGCGACCCACACCCATTTCTTGAGGGCCGCGAGGTAAATCGGGAATACAGGTCAGTACGGTTGTGAAGGCGGTGATGACGTCGTCGATATGAACGAAATCACGTTCCTGTTCGCCGCTTGTCAGTTCAAGTTCAGAAGGGCTTGTCAGCAGGGTTTTGACGAGCCAGTTGACGAACTTCTGTGGACTGTCGCCGGGGCCGTAGAGGTGCTCGAGTCGCATGTTCATGAAGCGAAGCCCGCATTCCCGGGCGCGTTGAACTGCCCATGCGTGGAATAGTCCCTTGCTCAGTGAGTAATTGTCGAGACAGCAAGCACCCTGGGGGAGCACATTGAAGAATGTATCGGCGTTGATGAAGTTATCCGTGCCGTACTTGATTGCAGTTTCCAGAAGGTTGACCGGGAAATCGAAATTGCTTTTCAGAATTTCAGTGGCAGATTCGCCAGACTTGCCGTAGCAGGTCGCCAGATGAATCACAGTGTCGATTTTCTCTGGCTGATTGAAAGGGGCTGAAACCCCATCCGTTTCGATATCAAAAATATGGAGCGCGGCATTGGGTGGCCCGAGCTTGTCCATGCGCGATCCCGGGCGTTTCAGGATAAAGACGCGATAGCCAGACTCAAGCAGGCGCGGCAACAGGCGGCAACCCAGGTAGCCTGTTGCGCCCGTCAGCAACACCGTGGCTTTCACGATGCCTTCCTCGGGAGGAGGGCTTCGATCGTGTAGCAAAAACCTGGCATGCCACCCTCCGGCCGTGACGTATCGTCCAGTTCCGATAGCGAAAAGACCAGTCGCGTCAGGTGTGCCGGCGGGATGCGTTGGTGGATGAGCATCGGAAAAGCAGCGGAATGCGCCGGGTTCCAGCTCAGGCGGAGAGCTCGTGTGCTGTCGCCGATACAGATTTCGCCGCTGCTTGCCCCGAGGCCCGTGGTACTGGAAACCAGGCTGGACGACGGGTGGCTGTGGTCGCAATTGCGGTCGAGCGGAAAAATCTCCGGGTATGGGCCGCCATTGGTGCAACTGAGTTGCAGTTGGCCATCGAATGCTTCCGGCAAAAGGGTGGTGGTGCCAACCCGGACGATGCCGCGTGGTCTTTGCCAGCCGGGAAAGGCAAAGGCAAGGCTGATTCGTTCTCCGCTCCGTTGGATTTTCAGCGTCTTCTCGATCGGGCCGCAGGCCGTATTGATGCGCGTGAAAATGTGGAGCCCATCAGCGTTGGCATGGAACTCGGCCTCGGCGGGAAGCAGATCGGTAATGCGCTGATGTTCGCCCGGCAAATCGACAATGACGCCGCCGGTATAGAAGTCCGCGCCGTATTCGATTGATTCGAAATACCCATGCGCCAGGGTGCCGACAACAGGGACAAAGCCCTGGCTGCGAAAAGCCAGGCTATGGATGGTGAGTCCCTTGCGGCGTTTCAGGGTGAGGTGCAAATCGGCTGTTTCGATGGTGAGAAAAATGCCGTCCGGTGAGTGGCTGATGTTCCAGCCATCCGGAATGGCGCTCGTTGTCTCCGGATTTTCCTGCCGACGGTCACTCGTCATCCGCGCTTCAAGCTGTTGGCGGGTATTCTCCCAGCGTTCGCTGGTGATATGGGTCCGCAGGTCGCTGGCCCACAGTTCGCAAAGCTCACGCCAGGCGTCCGGGCTATCGTTGCCGGCCAACTGCTGTTCAAGGTGGTGGCAGCAGGAGTTCAGCCAAAGGTTGTTGCGTCCTGAAACCGCCCAGCGCGCGAGGTTGTACTTGGCCTGCTTTTTTACCGGAACCGGCTGGCGGATGCTGCTTAGTGTTCTGGCCTCAGTTGGATTGCAGCTCCCAGAGGCGGCAAGGGCGGCGCTCGGTGACAGCCAGAGAACGCCTTCTTCGTCGCGCAGGCGAATGAGAAGTTCCGCCACCCTTTGCCATTCGCTTTCTTGTTGCTGCGCTGGTTCTGTGCTGAAGCGGCCGGGGCGGAAATCGAAAATTTCGGCATCGTTGCAATAAGCGGCAAGCGGGCGGGTTGCGCTGGCTGCCCGCTTGTGGAAATACTGCAGATAGTCGCCCAGGCCGATTTCGCCATGGGCGAAGCGCTGAAGTTTCTGGAAAAGGATGGAGTCCGACCAGAGTACGGGCAGGCGCTCCCCGTCCGGGCCAAGCGCATGACTGGGTACCGCCTCGTAGGCTTGGTCTTCCAGGGCGAGGGCGAGGCGGACGTTGTCCCTGTCCATGATGATGCCCTGGTAGCCGGCGTCGAGGTAGGTTGAAACCAGGCCGGATGAGAAGGCCATTTCGTTGACCAGGGCCAGCCTTGGTCGCTGGCCGAGGATGCGCTGGTAATCCTCAAGGCCCAGGCCTTGATTCCATTGATTGACGGAATGGGGCACCAGCGGGCCGATCAGTTGTGTATAGCCGCTGCCGATCAGCTCGCAACGCCCTTCGCCCAGCAGGGAGCGGAATCGAGTGACCCACTGAGGGGCGATCAGCTGGGTCT